>JACRMD010000209.1 GCA_016215085.1 Solirubrobacterales bacterium
GCCCCATCACCATACGGCGTACGGCATTGCTGTACGCTGTACGGCGTATGCAGATCACCGCCTCCGCCCTCTCGCTCAACGTCGACGACCCCGCCGCCTCCGCCGCGTTCGTCAAGGACCACTTCGGGTTCACGGAGGAGATGGCCGCCGACGGCTTCGTCTCGCTGTCGCGGCCCGACGCCGGCTTCAACCTGGTCTACCTCCGCACCGGCCTGCCGACCTTCAAGCCGCCGGCGCTCGCCGGCCACCGCGCCGACGGGCTGCTCGTGGCCTTCGTGGTCGACGACGTCGACGCCGAGTACGAGCGGCTGCGCCGCGAGGGCGTCGCCATCACCACGCCGCTCGAGACCGAGCCCTGGGGCGAGCGCTACTTCCAGGTCACGGATCCGTGCGGGGTGGTGCTCCAGCTGGTGTCGTGGGTCGCGACGTCGTGAAGCGCGGCTCGGCCTCGACCGCGTCGCCGAGCAGCGGCCGGTAGTCCTCGCTGAGCGCGGCGCGGACGTAGTCGACCTCCGTCTCTGGCAGCGACCGCGCGAGCACGTCGACGACGGCGCCGGCCGCCTGCCGGGCCTCGGCCCGCGGGAGGCCGGCGCGCTCGCCCACGCGGTCCAGGAACTCGTGGTACCCGAAGGGCTCCACGCGCCCCTGGTGGCGGCACAGGACCGCGCCGAGCTCGGGCGGCAGGTGGTGGGCGACCTCCCGGGCCTCGCGCCGCGGCAGCCGCTCGCCCAGCGTGGCCAGCGTCGCCCGCGTCACCTGGCCGGCGTCCGCCGCGGGCAGCCGCGTGGCCCGTGCGACGGCGTCGACGAACGCCGGCGCGGCCTGCGGGCGCTGCAGGCGCCCCGGCCACCACGCGGCCCGGCCGGCGAGCGCCAGCAGCGACGGGATCAGCAGCGGGCGCACGAGCAGCGCGTCGACGAGGACGCCGATCGCCATCAGCAGCGCGAGCTCGCGGAACGGGCGCAGCGGCACGATCGCCAGCAGGGCGAACGTCGAGGCCAGCGTCACGCCGGCCACCGTGATCGCGCGGGACGCCGCGGGAGCGCCGACGGCCACCGCCTCGCGCATCCGCCGGCTCCGCGCCTCCTCGCGGATGCGCCCGGCGATGAGCACGTTGTAGTCCGAGCCCAGGCCGATCAGCAGCACCGCCCCCACGAGCGGGACGTAGTACACGACCTCGCTGCCGCCGAGCGCGTGCGGCAGCAGCAGCGAGGCCAGGCCGTACGAGCCGGCGAACGCGAGCACGCTGGCGAACAGCAGCAGCGCCGGGGCGACGAGCGCGCGCAGGAAGAGCGCGAGCAACAGGAAGACCACCACCATGGTCGCCACGGCCACGCGCCGCAGGTCCCCGACGAGACCGTCGATCGTCTCCGACGCCAGCGCCGTCTCGCCGCCGTAGGAGGCCTTCACGTCCGGTGGCAGGCCGGCGCGCCGGGCGAGCGCCGGGAGGTCGTCGCGCAGCCGCTCGAAGGCGTCGACGGCGCCGGCGCCCGTCGGCTCGCGGTCGAAGACGACCAGGAACCGCGCCGCGCCGCCGTCGCGCGCCAGCACGTACTGCTCGAGCGTCGAGCCGGGAGGCCGGCCCGGCCCGAGCACCGCCGCGACGTGCGGCTCGCGGGAGAGCAGGTCCTGCAGCCGCGTCAGCGCCGCGCGGTCGCGGGCGATGCCGGACTGCTCGAGCACGACGTCGGTCGGCGCGAGGATGCCGGGGGTGAACGCGCGCGAGGCGAGGTCGCCGGCCTCGCGGGCGGCGGCGTCGTGCGGGAGCGACGGCAGGTAGGAGACCGCGAGGTCGGTCCGCCGGGCGCCCAGGGCGGCGACCACGAGCACCGCGACGGTGACCACGACGAGCACGGCGGCCACCGGCCGCGCCGCCAGCATCCGGGACCCGAAGGCCGGCAGCACCATGCCGCCCTCCGTCCGCGCCTGCCGGCGGCTCGCGCGCAGCGCGCCGAGCGGGCCCGCGAACCACGTGCGCAGCCGCTCGCGCGGACCGCCGCCGGTGCTCTCGGGCACCGCGGCCGCCATCGCCGACGGCTCGTCGTCGGCGGGCGGCTCGGCCTCCCGCACCCGCCGGCCGAACAGCCGGCCGCCGAAGATGCCCAGCAGCGCGGGGACCAGCGTCACGCAGATCAGCGTGACGACGACGGCCGAGAGCGCCAGGCCGGGCCCGAACACCCGGAAGAAGTCCATCCTGCCGGCCAGCAGCGACACGGCCCCGCCGGCGACCACCACGCCCGCCGTCAGCACCACGGGCCCGATGCGGGCGGTCGCCCCACGCGCCGCCTCCACGCGCGACTCGCCGGCCAGCAGCCGCCGCGCGCCGACGGAGCGGAAGTACAGGCTGACGATGAGCAGGATCACCGCCACGGTCGCCAGCTCGACCCACGGCAGCGTGTCGTCGATCGCCTCGAACTGCTCCAGCCGCGCCGGCCCGGCGCCGGTGACGCCGACCGTCGAGCCCGGCGCCGGGCGCAGCTGGGTCGCGGCGTAGGCGCGCGCGGCCTGCGCGCGCTCGTCGAGGTTCAGGTCGGGCGCGAGGAAGAGGTAGGTGACGGCGGTGGTCCGCCGCTCGTTCCAGCGCACGCCGGGCAGCGCGACGTTGAGGACCGGGACCGCGGCGCGGACGCCCTGCAGCGCGGGCGGGCGCTCGCGCGGGTCGCGCGCCGCCGCGTCGACCTGGGCGCGGGCCTCCGCGTCGGTGAGCCCGCGCGGGTTGCGCTGCACGACGACGGTGTCGGTGGCGACGGCCGCGCCGAAGCGCTGCAGCGCCTGCTGCTCGACCACCAGCGCCTTCGCCCCGGTGGGGACGACGTCGCCCATCGGGGCGGTCGTCGAGCCGCCCAGCGCCGGGAGCACGACCCAGGCGGCGACGGCGGCCGCGAGCCAGGCGACGACGATCGGCCAGCGGAGCGCCACCACCGTCCAGGCGTACGTCCTTGCGATCCTGTCGCCGACCGTGGCGTTGCGCACGTCCGCAGGCGTACCCGCGCAGGCGGGCGCGCTCGCGCTCGTCGCGCTCCGTCTTCCGGTCCTAGGCCGCGGCGTTGCGGCGGTCGCGCCAGGCGACCAGCTCGCGCAGCGGCCCGAGGTCGTAGCCCGACCCGTCGCCGCCGATGCCCATGATGAGGTGCTGCACGCCGGCGTCGGCGAGGTCGTCGGCGTGGCCCAGGGTGTCGCCGCGCACGCCCCAGGTCCGCTCGATCTCCGACGGGTCGCGGCCGGCCTTCGCGCAGTGCTCGCGCAGGACCTCGTCCTTGGCGCGGAACGCGTCGGCGTCGCCGAAGCTGTGCCACATGTCGGCGTGCTCGGCGACGAGGCGCAGCGTCACCTTCGGCCCGCTGCCGCCGATGAGGATCGGCATCCGCCCGACGGGCGGCGGGTTGAGCTTCCCGAGCCGCTCGCGGATGCGCGGCAGGCTCTCGCGCAGCGCGCGCAGCCGGTCGGGGGCGGTGCCGAACTCGTAGCCGTACTCGTCGTAGTCCTTCTGGAACCACCCGGCGCCGATGCCGAGGATGACGCGGCCCCCGCTGATGTGGTCGATCGTCCGGTGGGCGTCGGCCAGGAGCTCGGGGTTCCTGTAGGAGTTGCACACGACCAGCGCGCCGATCTGCGCGCGCTCGGTGACCTCGGCCATCGACGCCATCGTCGTCAGGCACTCGAAGTGCCGGCCCTCGGGCTCGCCGGAGAGCGGGTAGAAGTGGTCCCAGGTGAAGATCGTGTCGACGCCGAGCTCGTCGGCCTCGCGCCATGCGGCGCGCATGCCGTCGAAGCTCGCGTGCTGGGGCTGGACCTGGACGCCTACGCGGATGGGCACCCGGCCCAGGCTACCCAGCGGCGGGTGGGTTCACGGCTCGTGCTTGATGTCCACCCCGCCGAAGAGCGAGACGGCGTCCACCGACAGGACCGGCGCGTCGTCGGCGAGGGCCTCGTGCTCGGTCTTGTCCTCGGCGCCGCCGAAGATCGGCACGCAGCGCGTCGTGATCCGCCAGCCGCGCGGCACCAGCAGCGTCACGCCGCCGAACGCGGAGGTCGTGTTGACGGTCGCGCCGCCGGGCGCGGGCCGCGCGCCGCGCAGGTCGAGCGTCACGCCGCCGAAGATCGCCGTCAGCCACGCGCCGCGGAAGGCCTGCGAGTCGCTGCGCAGCTTCGTGCCGCCGAAGACTGCGGTCGAGCGCAGGACGTCGTCGCCGATGGCCGTGCCGCCGATCGGCCGGCCGCGCCAGCGCCAGAGGATCGCCAGGCCGGCCGCGATCACCGCGGCGGGCCACACGTAGTCCCAGTCCTGGTCGGTCAGCGTGCCGGTGCTGAAGCCCAGCAGGACGACGCCGACGAGGACGAAGACCGTGCCGCGCACGCGCGACGGCGGGCGCTCGAGCAGGGTCAGGACGCCGGCGGCGACGAACAGCAGCGGCCACCAGCGGTCGATGGCGCGGCCCGCGTCCAGCGTGCCGGCCGCGTCGAGCAGGTAGAGGACGCCGAGCGCCAGGACGGCGAGGCCGAGGAGCAGCCGGCCCAGATCGAGGCTCGGCCGCTCGCCGTGGCCGTGGCCGCGGGGCGGGGCGACGGTCGGAGGGAGCGTGCTCATGCTCCGATCGTCCTCCCGGGGTGCGGCCCGCGCCTCGGGTGAAAGCCCTCGCCGTGGTGCGCAGAACTACTCAGGCGGGCACGGCCACCTTGCCGAGCACGAGGTCGGCCCCGCGCTCGGCGACCATCATCGTCGGCGCGTTGGTGTTGCCGCCCGGGATCACCGGCATGACCGACGCGTCGATGACGCGCAGGCCCTCGAGGCCGTGGACCTTCAGCGACGAGTCGACGACGGCGTCGTCGCCCGTGTCGCTCATCCGGCACGTGCCGACCGGGTGGTAGATGAGCATGAGCCGGCGGCGCAGGTCGGCGGCCATGTCCTCGTCGTCCACGGCGCCGGGCCCCGGCTTGATCTCCTTGCGGACGATCTCGCGCAGCTCGGGCTGCGCGGCGATCTCGCGGGCGCGGTGCATCCCGGCGACCATCGAGGCGACGTCGTCGGGCTCGCCGAGCGTGTTGGTGAGGATGCGCGGCTTGGCCTCGGGGTCGGCCGAGCGCAGCCACAGCTTCCCGCGCGCCTGCGGCGAGACGAGCACCGGCGCGATGACCATGCACGGCGCGTCGTAGGTCTCCTGGCCGTGGTCCTCGAAGTAGGCCGCGCCCATGTGGAACTGGATGTCGGCGGCCGGCAGGCCGGCGCGGGTGCGCACGAACGCGCAGACCTCGGCCACGGTCGAGCTCAGCGGGCCGGACCGGCGCAGCACCCACTCGGCCAGCGGCCCCGGCTTGTCGGCCCCGTAGAGCGTGTCGGGCTCGTCGACCTCCCACAGGATGGTCACGAACGGGTGGTCCTGGAGGTTGCGCCCGACGCCCGGCAGGTCGTGGCGGGCGACGACGCCGGCCTCCTCGAGCTCGGCGGCCGGGCCGATCCCCGAGAGCAGCAGCAGCTGCGGCGAGCCGATGGCGCCCGCGGCGAGGATCACCTCGCGGCCGGCGCGCAGCACCTCGACGCCGCCGCCGCGCCTGCCGACACGCACGCCGACGGCGCGCCCGCCCTCGAGCTCGACGCCGAGCACGGTGGCGTTCGTGCGGACCTCGAGGTTGGGGCGCTTCAGCGCCGGGCGCAGGAACGCGTCGGCCGCGCTCCAGCGGCGGCCGTTGTGCTGGGTGACCTGGAACATCGACGCCCCGTCCTGCTCCGGGCCGTTGTAGTCGGGGATGCGGGGGATCCCCGCGCCCTCGCAGGCGGCCAGCAGCCGGCGGTTCAGCGGCCGCGGCGAGCGCTGCTCGCGCACGCGCAGCTCGCCGCCGGCGCCGTGGAACTCCGACGCGCCGCGGACGTTGTCCTCGGAGCGCTTGAAGTACGGCAGCACGTCCCGGTAGCCCCAGCCCGCCGCGCCCTGCGCCTCCCAGAGGTCGTAGTCCAGCGGGCGGCCGCGGACGTAGAGCATCGCGTTCATCGAGCTCGAGCCGCCGAGGCTCTTGCCGCGCGGCACGTAGAGCGAGCGCCCGTCCACGTGCGGCTCGGGCTCGGTGCAGTAGTCCCAGTCCAGCTTGGTGTGGAACTGCTTGGGGAACGCGGCCGGGATCTTGATGTTCGGCGAGCGGTCCTTGCCGCCGGCCTCCACGAGCAGCACCCGGACCGACGGGTCGGCCGACAGGCGGTTGGCCAGCACGCAGCCGGCCGATCCCGCTCCGACGATGACGTAGTCGTGCATCAGGCCTCCTCCCCCGTCGCGCCCACGGCGACCGGCGCGGGGGCGCGCCGGACGAGGCTGAAGTCTGCCGGGTCCAGGACCCGCGTGGCGTCGAGGTACTCGCGCATGTAGCCGGGCCAGTTGGCCACGATGCGCCCGTGGTCGTCGCGGTACCACGAGTCGCAGCGGGTCCACGCCGTGCCGCGGAAGCGGGCCTGCAGCTCCTGGTCGCTACGCGCCTCGACGTCGGCCCGGACGTCGAGGGCCGCCGCGCCGGAGCGCAGCCGCAGCTCGAGCGCCTGGCGCAGGTAGGCGGCCTGGGCCTCGAGGTAGACGAGGATCGAGCCGCCCGAGGTGTTCGTGTTGGGCCCGTACATGAGGAACATGTTCGGGAAGCCGGGCACGGTGATCCCGAGGTGGGCGTGGGCGCCCTGGGACCAGGCGTCGCGCAGCGAGCGGCCCGCGGCGCCGGTGATCTCCATGGGGAACATGAAGTCGTTGGTCTTGAACCCGGTGCCGTAGATGATGCAGTCGACCTCGTGCACGCGGCCGTCGGCGGTCACCACGCCCTCGGGCCGGACCTCGGTGATCGCGTCGGTGACCAGGTCGACGTTCGGGCGCAGCAGCGCGGGCAGGAAGTACGAGCTGAACAGCACGCGCTTGCAGCCGAAGGTGTAGTCGGGCCAGACCCTGCGGCGCAGCTCGGGGTCGCTGCGCAGCTGCCAGCGCATGAACGCCGCCGAGCGCCAGCCGAGCAGGCGGCCGAAGGTCCGCGGGTGGCGGATCGCGCGCGTGAGCGACTCGCAGTACTCGAACATGAACTGCCGCCGCATGCGCTGCACCGGCGGCACGTGCTTGACGAGCGCCTTCAGCAGCGCGGGGTAGCGGCGGTTGCGCCGCGGCAGGAACCAGTTGCCCGTGCGCTGGAAGACCGTCAGCCGCCCCGCCTCGGCGGCGACCTCGGGCACGAACTGCACCGCGCTGGCGCCGGTGCCGACGACCGCGACGCGCTTGCCGCGCAGGTCGTAGTCGTGGTCCCACTGCGCCGAGTGGAAGCTGTGGCCGGCGAAGGTCTCGGCGCCCGGGAAGCGCGGCGTCGCCGGCTGGTGCAGCTGCCCGGTCGCCAGCACGACCGCGTCGGCCTCGTGGGCGACGCCGGTGGCCGTGGTCACGGTCCAGCGGCAGGTCGCGTCGTCGTAGGTGCACGAGGCGACGGGGCTGTCGCCGACGACCAGCCGGTCGATGCCGTGCTCGCGGGCGACGTCGTGGGCGTAGCCGAGGATGTCGGCCTGCGTCGGGCACAGGCGCTCCCAGTCGCGCCGCTGGGCGAACGAGTACGAGTACAGGTGGCTCGGGACGTCGCACGCCGCGCCGGGGTAGGTGTTGAACAGCCACGTCCCGCCGAGGTCCGGCGCCTTCTCCAGGATCGTGATGTTCTGGAATCCGTGGCGCCGCAGCTCGATGGCCGCGGCGATCCCGCCGAACCCGGCGCCCACGATCACGATCTTGGGCATGCGAGGAAGCTAGACGCCCTGTCGAGCCGCAGGAAGGGGCGCGCGCACGACCTCGGCTCCCGAGGTGGTGCAGACGCACGATCGTCGGTCTACGATGGAGCGCGATGGCGCCATCGGAGGACGTCCAGCGACTGATCGCGCAGATCGCCGAGGGCCTGCTCGACGACCTCGAGGGCTTCGGGGAGCTGATCGCGGGCGCCATCGTCGAGGCCGACCCCGCGCTCGGGGCCGACCCGGCCGTCCGCCGCGAGCTCACGGCCAGCAGCCGCGCCAACGCCGAGCGCTTCCTGACCGCGATGGCCGCGCGGCCCGGCGAGCCCGCGCCGCCCGACGTGCCGCCGGAGGCGCTGGACCTCGCGCGCACCTTCGTCCGGCGCGGCATCGAGCTCGAGACGCTGGCGCACGCGTACCGCCGCGGGCAGAACGCGGCGTGGGGCGCGTGGATGGAGCGCGTGCTGGAGGTGGCGCCGCCGGCCGCGGTGCCCGAGCTGCTCACCGTGTCGTCGTCGCTGCTGTTCGCCTTCGTCGACGCGGTCCTCTCGCGGATGATCAGCCAGATGGAGGAGGAGCGCGCCGGGCTGCTCGAGGGCGCCGGAGCGCGCCGCGAGCGCACCGTCCGCCTGCTGCTCGACGGCGCGCCGCTGGGTGAGCAGACCGCCGGGCGCCAGCTCGGCTACGCGCTGGACCGCCACCACACGGCGTTCGTCGCCTGGACCGACGCGCCGGGCGTCGCGCACGGCGCGCTCGAGCGCGTGGCCGAGGCGCTGGCCGAGGCGGCCGGCGCGCCGCGGGCGCTGACGGTGACGACCTCGACCATGTCGCTGTGGGGCTGGATCGGCACCGACGGGCCGGTGGACGTCGAGGCGCTGCGCGCCGCGGCGGGCGGCGCCGACGAGGGCGTGCGCGTCGCGGCCGGCGCGTCGCGCCCCGGCATCGCGGGCTTCCGCCGCAGCCACGACGAGGCGATCGGCGCCCAGGGGCTGCTGGCCGGCAGCGCGTCGCCGCACCGCTTCGTCAGCCACCACGACGTCGACGTCATCGCCCTGCTCGGCCGCGACGACGAGCGCCTGCGGCGGTTCGTCACCGAGACGCTCGGGCCGCTGTGCGCGCGCGACGCGACGACGACGCGCATGCGCGACACCGTCCGCCTGTTCCTGCAGGAGGGCGACAACGCCGCGCGCGCGGCCGAGCGCCTGGGGACGCACCGCAACACCGTCCTGCACCGGATCGCGCGCGCCGAGGAGCTGCTCGGCCACCCGCTGCGCGAACGCCGCCTCGCTCTCGGCGTCGCGCTGGAGGCGGACTTCCACCTCGGCATCACGGCGCGCGGCTGATCCGTCGGACAGGGTGTCCGACGTGGTGTCCGATCGGTGTAGGGTGCGCGCATGCCGGCCACCGACGTTCCCGTCGTCCGCCACCCCGATGAGCTCACGACGGCGTGGCTCGAGCAGGCGCTGGGCACGGGCCCGATCGCCGGCTTCGCGCTCGAGCGCGTCGGCACAGGCCAGATGAGCCAGAGCTTCCGGGTCACGCTCGAGCACGACGGCGCGCCGGCGAGCGTCGTCGCGAAGTTCGCGGCGAGCGACCCGACGAGCCGCGCGACCGGCGTCGGCCTCGGCGCCTACGAGCGCGAGGTCCGCTTCTACCGCGAGCTCGCGCCGCGGCTCGGCGGCCCGCTGCCGGCGTGCCACGCCGCGGTCCTCGACCCCGAGGAGGGCTGGTTCACGCTGCTGCTCGAGGACGTCGCGCCCGCGGCGCAGGGCGACCAGATCGCCGGCTGCGCGGTCGAGGAGGCGCGGCTGGCGATGCGCGAGCTCGCGCGCCTGCACGCGCCGGTCTTCGCCGACCCCGAGCTCGGCGCCACGCCGTGGCTCAACCAGGAGATGCCGCTCAACCAGGCGCTGCTCTCCCAGCTGCTGCCGGCGTTCCTGGAGCGCTACGGCGACGGCGTCGCGCCCGAGCACCGCGAGGTGTGCGAGCGGTTCGTCGCCAGCCTCGACGGGTGGGTCGCCGACCGCCGCCCGCCGCTCGGCCTCGTCCACGGCGACTTCCGGCTCGACAACGTCCTCTACGGCGGGCCCGGCAGCCCACGGCCGTTCACCGTCGTCGACTGGCAGACCGTCGGCTGGGGCCCGGCGATGCTCGACGCCTGCTACTTCCTCGGCGGCGGGCTGCCGCTCGAGCTGCGCCGCGAGCACGAGGAGGAGCTGGTGCGCGAGTACCACGCCGCCCTGCTCGCCGAGGGCGTGCGGGGCTTCGCCTGGGAGGCGTGCTGGGACGAGTACCGCCGCATGTGCTTCCACGGCCTGCTGATGGCGATCGCCCCGGCGATGATCGTCGAGCGCACCGAGCGCGGCGATCGCATGTTCATGACCACGCTCGCGCGCCACGCCCAGCAGGCGCTGGACCTCGGCGCGCTGGACCTGCTCCCCGCGCCGGGCGCGGGCCGGCCGCCGGCGCTGCGCCCCGACCCCGCCGACGAGGGCCGCCACGCGCCCGGGCCCGAGGAGCTGTGGAACGAGAGCTGGTACTTCGACGCGGTCACCGAGGACGGGGCGCTCGGCGTGTGGGCGCGCCTGGGGCTGTACCCCAACCTGGGCGTCTCGTGGGTGCACGCGTTCGTCTGCCGGCCCGGGCGGCCGACGGCGGGCCTGATCGAGTTCGCCGCCCCGCTGCCCGCCGGCGACGCGGTGGCGGTGGACGACGGCGGGGTGCGCGCCCGGCTGGACTGCGAGGCGGCGCTCGAGCGCTTCCGCGTCGTGGTCGAGGGCACGGCAGAGGCGTTCGCCGACGACGCGGCGCCGCTGCGCGCCGAGCGCGGCACGCCGACCCCGCTGGCGCTCGACCTCACGTGGGAGACGCGCGGCGACCCCTACGCCTACCGCGTGGCCACGCGCTACGAGATCCCGTGCCTGGTGCGGGGCACGGTGCGCGTCGGCGACGAGGAGCTCGAGCTGCGCGCGGTCGGCCAGCGCGACCACTCGTGGGGCACGCGCGACTGGTGGTCGGCGGAGTGGGTCTGGTCCGCCGCGCACCTCACCGACGGCACGCGCCTGCACGGCGTCGAGTTCCGGCTCCCGGGCACGCCGGCGATCGGCCTCGGCTACGCGCAGCCGCCCGAGGGCGGCGTCGAGGAGCTCGACGTGGTCCGCGCGCGCGAGGACGTCGGCGACGACGGGCTCATCGCCGGCGGCCGCGTGCTCGCGGTCGAGCCGCTGGCCTTCGGGGCGCTGCGGCTCGTCGCCCCCGACGGCCGCGTGACGAGCTTCCCGCGTGCGATGTGCCGCTTCGTGGGCGCCGACGGCGCCCGCGGCGTCGGCTGGGTCGAGTGGAACCGCAACGTGGACCTGGCCGGCTGATGCCCGCCGCCGCCTTCGACCTCGAGGCCGACGACCTCTTCGACCTGCGCTGGCACGCCGACGGGCCGCCGCACGCGCTCTTCGCGCGCCTGCGGCGCGAGGCGCCCGTGCGCTGGAACGCGCTGCCCGACGGCACCGGCTGCTGGACGGTGCTCGGCCACGCCGAGGTCGCGGCGATCAGCCGCGACCACGAGCGCTTCTCCTCGTTCGAGCGGGGCATCTTCCTGCACCCCGACCAGGTCGTCCCGCTCGACCTGTCGCGCAACCTGCTGCTGTACATGGACCCGCCGCAGCACACGAAGTACCGGCTGGTGCTGCAGAAGGCGTTCGTCCCGCGCACCGTCAACGCGCTGGAGGGCGCGATCCGCGCGCGGGTGACCCGGGTGCTGGACCGCGTCGTCGAGCAGGGCCGCTGCGACTTCGTCGACGACGTCGCCGTGCCGGTGCCGCTCGGCGTCCTCACCGAGCTCATGGGCGTGCCCGAGGAGGACATCCCGCGCTTCTACGCCTGGACCGAGGAGATCGAGGCCGCGCAGCGCTCGCCCGAGCCGGGGGCCGCGGTCGAGGTGTTCGGGCGCATGGCCGAGTACCTCACCGAGCAGATCGCGCGCCAGGGGGCCGAGGGCCGCGCCGACTCGCTGGTGACGCAGCTGCGCGACGGGCGCATCGACGACCGGCCGCTCAACGACACCGAGATCTTCGTGTTCTTCGCGCTGCTGGCCTTCGCGGGCAACGACACGACGCGCAACACCGCGGCGACGGGGATGCTCGCGCTGCTGGAGCACCCGGACCAGCTCGCCGAGCTGCGGGACGACCCGTCCCTGGTGCCCGGCGCGGTCGAGGAGCTCCTGCGGTGGACGAGCGTCGTGCAGTGGTTCAACCGCACCGCGCTGGCCGACTGCGAGGTCGGCGGGCAGCGGATCGCCAAGGGCGACCGCGTGGTCCTGTGGTACCCGAGCGCCTCGCGGGACGAGGCGGTCTTCGACGAGCCCCAGCGCTTCGACATCCACCGTGTCAAGCCCGACCACGACGCGTTCGGCGGCGGCGGCCGGCACTTCTGCCTCGGCGCCGGCCTCGCCCGGCTCGAGCTGCGCGTCGTCTTCGAGGAGGTCACGCGCCGGCTGCGCGACCTGCGCCTCGACGGCGAGGTGGAGCGCGTGCCGTCCACGTGGGCGCACGGCCTCGTGCACCTGCCGGTCGCGTTCACGCCGGGCCCTCGCGAGGGCACGGCGTAGGCCATGCCGTCCGTCACCCGCCGCGCCAGCCGCGACGCCGACCACCGCGAGGCGGTCGCGCGCCAGGTCACCGACGCGGTCGAGCGGCTGCTGGCCGAGGGCAGCACCTACACGTCGCTCGGCGTGCAGCGCATCGCGGCGGAGGCCGGCATCGCGCGCTCGACGTTCTACCTGTACTTCCCCGACAAGGTCGCGCTGCTGCTGCGCACGACCGAGATCGCCACCGAGGAGCTGTTCGCCGCCGCCGAGGCGTGGGCGCGCGAGGGCTTCGAGGACCTGGCCGCGCTGGAGCGCACCGTGGCCGAGCTCGTCGCGCAGCAGCGCGCCCACGCCCCGCTGCTGGCCGCGCTGACCGAGGTCGCCGGCTACGAGCCCGAGGTCGCGGCCTTCTGGCGCGCCCGCGTCGGAAGGTTCGTCGAGGTGCTGCGCCGCCGGCTGGCGGCCGGGCAGAAGGCCGGCACGGTCGACCGGGCGCTGGACCCGACCGTCACCGCCGCGTGGATGGCGTGGGGCGCCGAGCGGCTCATCGCCCAGCACGTCGCGGGCGACGGGGGCCGCGGCGACGCCCGGCTCGCCCGCGGCCTGGCGACCGCGATCTGGGCCACGCTCGGTCGCACCTAGCGGCGCAGGGCGATGCGCCGGGTGGCGGTCGCGGCGTTGCCGGCCGCGTCGCGCGCGCTCAGCTTGAGCACGGCGGTCGCCTTGCGGTGGCGGGCCCAGGCGCGGCGCACGGCGGCCAGCGCGGTCGCCGAGAGCTTCAGCTTCAACGTGGCGGTCCGGCCGGCCGCCAGCCTCATGGTGGTGGCCTTGATCGACGGGTCCTTGCCGGGGACGGCGATCGTGCCCTTGGCGGTGAGCGTCGCCGCCTCGCCGCTGCGCACGCGCAGGACGATGCTGCGCGACTGGCGCAGGATGCGCTGCGCGCCGGCCGCGGTCACGGTCAGCACGGGCCGCGTGGTGTCGGACGGCGCGCCGCCGCCGGGCGTGGTCCCGCCGGGCGTGGTCCCGCCGTCCCCGCCGCCGCCACCCCCGGAGGGCGCGACGGGGACGGCCAGGGGGTCGGCGGTCCAGGCCGGCTCGTGGTTGTCGCCGCCGGTGGTCAGCTGCGTGGCCTGCGCCGGGAACGCGCAGCGGTCGCAGCTCGCCGCGACCG
The DNA here is from genome assembly GCA_016215085.1 of Solirubrobacterales bacterium. Classification (GTDB taxonomy): domain Bacteria; phylum Actinomycetota; class Thermoleophilia; order Solirubrobacterales; family Solirubrobacteraceae; genus Baekduia. The sequence continues at coordinate 13,486 of JACRMD010000209.1, forward strand.
ACCACAGCTCGCCCTTGGCCTCGAAGACGATCCGGTCGGGGCCGGCGAAGCGCGGGCTGTCGAAGGCGACGTCATCGGGGGCGACGACGGCGTGGCGCAGCGACCCGGCGCCGCAGCCCGCGTTGCCGGCGCCGTAGACCCAGAGGCCGCGCTCGGCGCCGGCCTCCGCGGTGACGAGCCGGTCGCCGGACGGCGACCACGACGGGTCGTCCTGCTCGCTGTCGTCGCACGCGACCACGCGCTCGCCCGCGCGGTCCGGGCCGGTGACGACCAGCGCGTCCTGGCCGGACGAGTGGCAGCCGACGTAGGCCACCTGCGACGGGTTCGCGGGGTTCGGGCTGGGGTCGTCGGGCAGGTCGTCGCAGGACGGGTAGGTCGCGCCGTCGGTGCTCTTGACCGCGCCGACGCAGTCGTAGCTGCCGTCGTCGAGGAACCCCTGGCAGTGCTGGAAGGCGCTGACGCTGGTGCCGTCCGCGCGCGGCTCG
>JACRMD010000210.1 GCA_016215085.1 Solirubrobacterales bacterium
AGCTCGCGCGGCCGGTCGGCGGGCGGGTGGGCGTAGGCGGCGCGCACCTCGCGCGCGAGGCGCGCCACCCACCGCGGCGGCGGGTCGAGCGCCTGGCGGCCGCGGCGCGCCATCGCGCCCGCGGTCCAGGCCCCGTCCAGGAAGGCGGCGGCCAGGGCGCGGCCGAGGAACTGGCGGGTGCGGTGGTCGTGCATCGGCAGGGCGCGCGACGCCCGTCCCGACGTCTCCCGGTCGTGCGCGCACACGCCGGCGGCGTGTCGCCGGGCCGTGCGCGCGGTGCTCTGCGGTGGGTCCTGCGTTCCCCCGGGGGTCGCCCCGGAGAGGCCCGCCCCGAGGGGCGGTGCCGGCTCGGGCCGGGCGCCGCGCGGCGCGAACCTACACCGAGCCGTCCGGCCGCGCTGCCTACAATCGACGTGGTGAGCCTCACCGACAGCGTGAAGCAGGACCTGACCACCGCCATGAAGGCGGGGGACAAGGAGCGCGTCGGCATCCTGCGGCTCGTCCTCAGCGAGCTGCAGAAGGACGCGAAGGAGGGCGCCGGCGACGAGGTCGCCGTGCTGCGCCGCGAGCGCAAGCGCCGCCTCGAGTCCGCCACCGCGTTCCGCGACGGCGGCCGGCCCGAGCTCGCCCAGCAGGAGGAGCACGAGGCCGACGTCATCCGCGACTACCTCCCCGCCGAGCTCGGCGACGAGGAGCTGCGCGCGATCGTCGCGCAGGCGGTGACCGAGACGGGCGCCTCGTCCCCCAAGGACATGGGCGCCGTGATGAAGCTCGCGATGGAGCGGGCCGGGGGCAGGGCCGACGGCAAGCGCGTGTCGGCGCTGGCGCGGGAGGCGCTCACCGGGTGAGGCGGCAGATCGAGGTCAGCAACGAGGTGGCGGCCGCGCTGAGCGGCAGCCACGACGCCGTCCTGCGCCGGCTGGAGGGCCACGTCGAGTGCGAGGTCTTCCTGCGCGGCAACGTCGTCACGCTCGAGGGCGAGGCCGAGGCGGTGGCCAACGCGGCGACCGTCGTGCGCGAGCTCTCCGAGCTCATCGAGGGCGGCCACGAGATCGCGCCCGGCACCATCGACGCGGTGACCAGCGCGCTGGACCAGCACGAGTCCCCGGCCAAGGTGCTCGAGGACGTCGTGTGGCGCCACCGGGCCAACAAGGTCGCGCCCAAGTCGGTCAACCAGAAGCGCTACGTCGACTCGATCCGCAAGAACACCGTGACGTTCGGCGTCGGCCCGGCGGGCACGGGCAAGACGTTCCTCGCGGTCGCGATGGCGGCCGCCGCGCTGTCGCGGCGCGAGGTCAACCGCATCATCCTGACCCGCCCGGCCGTCGAGGCGGGCGAGCGCCTGGGCTTCCTGCCCGGCGACCTGATGGCGAAGATCGACCCGTACCTGCGCCCGCTGTTCGACGCCCTGCACGACATGCTCGACCCCGACAAGGTCTCGGGCTACCTCGAGAAGGGCGTCATCGAGGTCGCGCCGCTGGCGTTCATGCGCGGCCGCACGCTCAACGACTCCTTCATCATCCTCGACGAGGCCCAGAACACGAGCCCCGAGCAGATGAAGATGTTCCTCACGCGCCTGGGCTTCGGGTCCAAGATGGTCATCACGGGCGACGTGACGCAGATCGACCTGCCGCGCGACCAGAAGTCGGGCCTCGTCGTGGTCGGCGACATCCTCAAGGACGTCGACGGCGTGGACTTCGTGCGCTTCGGCGGCGGCGACGTGGTCCGCCACCGGCTCGTCCAGCGCATCGTCGAGGCCTACGACGCCCACGCGCAGCAGCTGGCGCCGGAGCTCCGGCCCGCCGACCGCAAGCGCGCGTGAGCGAGCTGCACGTGGAGGTGCTCGGCCGGGAGCTCGCGCCCGGGGCGCCCGCCGACGCCGAGGTCCACCGGCTGGTGGCGATGGCCGTCGGCTCGGCCGGGATCCACGACGGCCACGTGGCGATCGAGTTCGTCGACGGCGCACGCATCGCCGAGCTCAACGCCGCGCACCGCGCCAAGGAGGGGCCGACGGACGTGCTGTCGTTCCCGGTCGACGAGGACGGCGACCCTGCCGGGCCCCGCGAGCTCGGCGACATCATCATCTCGCCCGAGCACACCGCGGACCTGCGCGAGGCGATCGTCCACGGGGCGCTGCACCTCGTGGGGATGGACCACGAGACCGACGACGGGGAGATGCTGGCCGTGCAGGCGGAGATACTCAGCTGGTGAGCGCCGACGCCGCCCCCACGACGCGCGCGGGCTTCGTCGCGCTGGCCGGCCGGCCCAACGTCGGCAAGTCGACGCTGGTCAACGCGATCGTCGGCCACAAGGTCGCGATCGTCTCCGACAAGCCGCAGACCACCCGCCGCGCGATCCGCGGCGTCGCCACCCGCGGCGACGCCCAGCTCGTGCTCACCGACCTGCCCGGCGTCCAGAAGCCGCTCGACGCGCTGACCTCGCGGATGCAGCGCCGCGTGGAGCAGGAGCTCGAGGAGGCCGACGTCGCGCTGATGGTGCTCAATGCCGAGCAGGGCATCGGCCCGGGCGACCGGTGGATCGCCAGCGTCCTCGCCTCCGCGAAGTGCCCGGTCGTCATCGCCCTCAACAAGGTCGACCGCCTCGACCGCCCGCGCACGGTGCTCGCCCTCCAGGCGGCGGCCGAGCTCGGCGTCGGCGACGACGTCTTCCCGGTGAGCGCCCGCACCGGCAGCGGCGTCGCGCCGCTGGTCGAGCACCTCGTCTCGCTGCTGCCCGAGTCGCCGTTCTTCTTCGGCGAGGAGGAGCGGTCGGACCTCTCGCCCTACGTCCACCTCGCCGAGCTCATCCGCGAGCAGGTCCTGCGCCGCACCTTCCAGGAGGTGCCCCACGCGGTCGAGGTGGTCGTCGACGAGGTCGAGGACGACCGCGACGACCTCGCGGTCGTCCGCGCCAAGGCCTGGGTCGAGACGGAGTCCCA
>JACRMD010000211.1 GCA_016215085.1 Solirubrobacterales bacterium
CGAGACGGTCGACGAGCCCCGCGCACAGCGGCGCCTCGGGCCCGACGACGACGAGGTCGATCCCCTCCTCGTCGGCGGCCGCGACCAGCCCGTCGAGGTCGTCGGCGGCGATCGGCAGGATGCGCGCGTCCGCCGCGATGCCCGGGTTGCCGGGCGCGGCGAGCACCTCCGGCCGCTGCGGCGAGCGGGCGAGCGCGCGGACGATCGCGTGCTCGCGCCCGCCCGCGCCGACGACGAGGACCTTCAAGACCGCTTCGCTCCAGTCCTCACATTTCCGGCTTCAGGAGTGAGGAGACCGCTTCGGTGTTCGTCCACGCTGGACGCGCCTAGAGGGAGGCGATGAAGTCGTCGATCGGGATCGCGGCGAGCGTCTCGAACCGCGCCGTCCCGCGGGAGCCCAGCTCCAGCGACACCCGCGCCATCGTCCGCTCGTCCGGGGCCTCGACGATGTTGACGAAGTCGAAGCGGCCCAGGGTCGACCACTGCGCCTTGACGGTCGCGCCCAGCTGCTCGAGCTCGCGGTTCACCTCGCGGATCCGCTGGGGGTTGTTCTTGACCGTCTGGACGCCCTCGGGGGTGAGGGTGGACAGCATGATGTACGTGGGCATGCGCGCGTTCTATCCGATCGGACAGCGCTGCGCGTCCCCCTGCGACGGAAGCCCTACCCTCCGCGGACATGCGCCGTGCCCTGCTGCTCGCCCCTGCCGCCGTCCTGGCGGCCGCCCCGGCGGCCCACGGCGCCACGCTGACGACCGCGCGCACCTGCTACCTGCAGACCGACAAGGCGCCCAGCGTGGAGGTCGCGGCGAGCGGCTTCGCCCCGGGCCGGCCGTACTCCGTGGCGCTCGACGGCGCGCCGCTGCCGGGCGGCACCGGGCAGACCGACGACGCCGGCGCGATGAGCGGGAAGTTCGGGCCGGCGCTGGCCACGGGCGAGCTCGAGCGCACCTTCCAGCTCGCGGTCAGCTCCGACGACCTGGTGGCCGCCACGGCGTTCACCGTCACCCGCTTCCGGGCCGACTTCACGCCGACGAAGGGCAACCCGGCGACGCTGCGCGTGCGGTTCTCGGCCTACGGCTTCGGGCTCGTGAAGCCCCAGCAGGACGTCTACGTCCACTACGTGCGGCCCAACGGCAGGCTCAAGCGGACCGTGCGCCTCGGCCGGGCGGCCGGGCAGTGCGGGTCGATCCCCAGGACGAACAAGCGGCGCCTGTTCCCGTTCGCGCTCAAGCGCTCGGACACCGGCCGCTGGACGCTGCAGTTCGACACCTCCAAGTCCTACAAGAAGGGCACCGCGAGCAGCGACTTCCTGTTCTACACGCTCGCCGTGCCGGTGAAGCGCCGCTCCTCGTAGCTGTCGATTCCGCCGCTCCCCGCGTGTCGTGGTGGTAGAGACCACGACCGGAGGGAGCATCCATGGTCAAGCAGTGGGAAGTCCGGTGGGAGGGCGTCCTGCCCGCCGCCCCGCAGGCGGTGTGGGACGCGATCACCCGCCACGCGGACGGCTACCTGTGGCGGATCGAGTACGAGCCGTGGGTCGGCGGGGCCGAGCGCGGCCTGACCGCCGGCGGCGGCACCGTCACCGCGTGGGACCCGCCCCGCCGCTTCGCGACGCGCAGCCGCCCGGAGGCCGAGCGCGACGGGCTCAACGAGCTCGACTACGTCCTCGAGCCGCTCGGCGGCGGCGCCACGTACCTGCGCTACGTCCACCGCGCCGAGGTCCCGGCCGGCGACTTCGACCGCCAGCTCGCCGCGTGCCGGGCGCACACCGCCTTCTACCAACACTCCCTCGGCCAGTACGCCTGCTTCTTCGCGGGCCGCGAGGCGGCGTACGTGAGCGTCGAGGCGCCGGAGGCGGCGACCTTCGCCGCGCTGCGGCGCGCGCTCGGCCTCCCCGGCGACGTGGTCGCCGGCGATCCGGTGCGCCTGACGCCCGCCGGCCTCGAGCCCATCGAGGGGGTGGTGGACTACGCGACGGGCCCGTTCCTGGGCGTGCGCACCGCCGACGCGCTCTACCGCGTCTACGGGCGCGACACTTGGGGCTGGCCGGCCGGCATCGCCCACCACCTGTTCGCCGCGGACGCCGACCAGGCGGCCGCGCAGCGCGACTGGGAGGCGTGGGCCGCCGGCGTGTTCGAGAGCGAGAGGGTGGCGTGATGGCGCAGTACGCGGTGCTGATCTTCGAGCGGGTGCCCCCGGAGGACCTGCCGGAGGACGTCATGCGGCGCCACGGCGAGCTGCCCGACCGCATCGCCGAGCAGGGCGGCCGCGTGATCGCGGGGCTCGCGCTCGAGCCGCCGGAGACGGCGACCGCCATCCGGGGCGAGCTGCTGACCGACGGCCCGTTCATCGAGACCAAGGAGGTGCTCGGCGGCGTGTTCCTCATCGAGGCGCGCGACCTCGACCACGCGGTGGCCCTGGCCAGGCTCACGCCGATCGTCGACGGCGGCGTCGAGGTGCGGCCGCTCGTGGGCTTCCAGGTGCTGGAGGACGGCTGAGCGCCGCCGAGCAGGCGGTCGCCGGCGCGCACCGGCGCGAGTGGGCCTCCGTGCTCGCCGCGACGGTGCGCGTCACCCGCGACCTCGACGTCGCCGAGGAGGCGGTGCAGGACACCTACGTCCGCGCGCTGGAGACCTGGGCGCGCGACGGCGTGCCGGACAACCCGGGCGCGTGGCTGACGACCGTCGCGCGGCGGCGGGCCCTCAACCTCCTGCGCCGCGGCCGCACCCTGGAGGCGAAGCTGCCGCTGCTGATCGACCCGCCCGGCGACGACGAGCCGCCCGACCCCGACGCGGCGCGGTTCCCGGACGACCGCCTGCGCCTGGTGTTCACCTGCTGCCACCCCGCGCTGGCGCTCGAGGCGCAGGTCGCGCTCACGCTGCGCCTCGTCTGCGGCGTCGCCACGGCGGACGTCGCGCACGCCTTCCTGGTCTCGGAGCCGACGATGGCGGCGCGCATCACGCGGGCCAAGAAGAAGATCGCCGCGGCGCGCATCCCCTACGCGGTGCCGGCGCCTGCCGAGCTGCCCGCACGGCTGGACGCCGCGCTCACCGTGATCCACCTGCTCTACACGACCGGGCACGCCGCGCCCGCCGGCGACGCGCTCGTGCGCGACGAGCTGACCGGCCGCGCGCTGGACCTCGCGCGGATGCTCCACGCGCTGCTGCCCGCCGACCGCGAGGCCGCCGGCCTGCTGGCGCTGCTGCTCGTCCACGAGGCGCGGCGCGCGACGCGCACCGACGCCGCGGGCCGGCTGCTGCGGCTGGCCGAGCAGGACCGCTCGGCCTGGGACCGCGCGCTGATCGCCGAGGCCGACGGCCTCATCGTGGGCGCGCTGCGCGCGGGCCCGCCCGCGCGCTTCCTGCTGCAGGCGGCGATCGCGGCGCTGCACGCGCAGGCGCCGAGCGCCGAGCAGACCGACTGGCCGCAGGTCCTCACGCTCTACGACGAGCTGCTGCGGGTCTGGCCCTCGGCCGTCGTCGCGCTCAACCGCGCGGTCGCGCTGGCGATGGTCGAGGGCCCCGAGGCCGCGCTCGCCGTGGTCGAGGACCTGGAGCGCGACGGGCGCCTCGCGGGCTACCGCTACCTCCCCTCGACGAAGGCCGAGCTGCTGCACCGCCTCGGCCGCGACGCCGAGGCGGCCGAGGCCTACCGGGCGGCGCTGGCGCTGAGCGACAACGCCGCCGAGCGGGCGTTCCTCCAGGAGCGCCTCGAGGGCTAGGCGGCCGCCGCGGCCGCCTCGGCCTTCGCGAAGACGAGCTCGCCGTCGGCCGCGTCAACGCGCACGGTGTCCCCCTCGCGGAACGTGCCCTCCAGCAGCGAGAGCGCCAGCCGGTCGACCAGCCGCTTCTGGATGACGCGCTTGAGCGGCCGCGCGCCGTAGGTCGGGTCGTAGCCGAGGTTGCCGAGGAGCGTCCTGGCGTCGTCGGTGAGCTCGACCTCGATGCCGCGGGCGCGGACGCGGTCGAGCACCCGCTCGACCTGCAGGTCGACGATGTGGCCGAGGTGCTCGCGGTCCAGCGCGTGGAACTCGACGATGTCGTCCAGGCGGTTGATGAACTCGGGCTTGAAGTGGCCCTCCGCACCGGCACGGCCCCCGGGGATGTTGGAGGTCATGATCAGCACGGTGTTCTTGAAGTCCACCGTGCGGCCCTGGCCGTCGGTGAGCCGGCCGTCGTCCATGACCTGGAGCAGCACGTTGAACACGTCGGGGTGCGCCTTCTCGATCTCGTCGAGCAGCACCACCGAGTACGGGCGGCGGCGGACGGCCTCGGTGAGCTGGCCGCCCTCCTCGTAGCCGACGTAGCCGGGAGGCGCGCCGACCAGCCGCGAGACCGCGTGCTTCTCCATGTACTCCGACATGTCGATGCGGACCATCGCGTCGGAGCTGTCGAACATGAACTCGGCCAGCGCGCGGGCCAGCTCGGTCTTGCCGACGCCGGTCGGGCCGAGGAACAGGAACGTGCCGATCGGGCGGTCGGGGTCCTGGAGGCCGGCGCGCGAGCGGCGCAGCGCGTTGGAGACCGCGCCGATCGCCTCGTCCTGGCCGACGACCCGCTGGTGCAGGCGCTCCTCCATGTGGATGAGCTTCTCGACCTCGCCCTCGAGCAGGCGGCTGACCGGGATGCCGGTCCAGCGGCCGACGACCTCGGCGACGTCCTCGGCGTCGACCTCCTCCTTGAGGAACTTCGTCTGCGCGCCGTCGCGGGAGGCCTCCGCGGCCTCGACCTCGGCCAGGCGGCGCTGCAGCTCGGGGATCTCGCCGTGGCGCAGGCGGGCGGCGCCCTCGAGGTCGGCCTCGCGCTCGGCGCGCTCGAGCTCGCGGTGGGCCTGCTCGAGGCGTTCCTTGATCTGCTGGACGCCCTGGATGGCGTCCTTCTCGGCCTGCCACTCGGCCTTCATGGCGCTGGACTGCTCGCGCAGCTCGGCGAGCTCGCGATCCAGGGCGGCCAGGCGCTCGCGGGATGCCTCGTCGGTCTCCTTCTCCAGCGACGTGCGCTCGATCTCCAGCTGCAGGATCCGGCGGTCGACCTCGTCGATCTCGGTCGGCAGCGAGTCGATCTCGATGCGCAGGCGCGACGCGGCCTCGTCGATCAGGTCGATGGCCTTGTCGGGCAGGAAGCGGTCGGCGATGTAGCGATCGCTCAGCGTGGCGGCGGCGATCAGCGCGGCGTCCTGGATGCGGACGCCGTGGTGGACCTCGTAGCGCTCCTTGAGCCCGCGCAGGATCGCGATCGCGTCCTCGACCGACGGCTCGCCGACGAGCACGGGCTGGAAGCGGCGCTCGAGCGCGGCGTCCTTCTCGATGTGCTTGCGGTACTCGTCGAGCGTGGTGGCGCCGACGGCGCGCAGCTCCCCGCGGGCGAGCATCGGCTTGAGGAGGTTCGCCGCGTCGACGGCGCCCTCGGCGGCGCCCGCGCCGACGATCGTGTGCAGCTCGTCCATGAAGAGGATCACGGTGCCGCCCGCGTCCTTGATCTCCTGCAGCACGGCCTTCAGCCGCTCCTCGAACTCGCCGCGGTACTTCGAGCCGGCCAGCAGCGCGCCGATGTCGAGGCTGATGACGCGGCGGTCGCGCAGCGACTCGGGCACGTCGCCGGAGACGATGCGCTGGGCGAGGCCCTCGACGATCGCGGTCTTGCCGACGCCGGGCTCGCCGATGAGCACCGGGTTGTTCTTCGTGCGGCGCGAGAGGACCTGGATGACGCGACGGATCTCGTCGTCGCGACCGATGACCGGGTCGAGCTCGCCGGCCTCAGCGCGCTCGGTGAGGTCGACGCCGAACTTCTCCAGCGCCTGGATCTTGTCCTCGGGCGACTGGTCGGTGACGCGGTGGCTGCCGCGGACCTCGGCGACCGCCCTGGCGACCTGGTCCTTCGTGGCGCCGGCCGCGCGCAGCGCCTCGCCGGCCTTGGAGCTGTGGCCCGCGAGCGAGAGCAGCAGGTGCTCGGTGGAGACGTACTCGTCCTTGAGCTCGCGCATCTCGTGCTCGGCGGCGCGCAGCACCTGGAGCACCTCGGGCGAGGTGGCCGGCTCGGCGGGCGCCGACAGCGTGGGCAGGGCGTCGAGCGCGGCGGTCACCTCGGCGCGCAGGCCGGGGACCGCGACGCCGAGCTTGCGCAGCACGCCGGGCACGACCGAGTCCTGCTGCTCGAGCAGGACGGCGAGCAGGTGCTCGGGCTGCACCTGCGAGTGGTTGCGGGAGGCGGCGAGGCCGATGGCGGCCTGCAGCGCCTCCTGGGACTTGATGGTGAAGCGATCAGCGTGCATGGAATCTCAGTCGGGTTGACTGAGATCTTAGCAACCGGCGGGGGCGCGTCAACGGCGCGGGACCAGGGTACGTCCCGGGCATGAGCGAGTCGCACGAGCGCATCCCGGAGGAGCCGGCCGAGCACACCGCGCCGAAGGGCGGGGAGAACGTCGACCCGGAGTCGCGCGGCGAGGGCCACGAGGGCGCGCCGCACGACACGTCGTCCGACGAGCCGCTGGGCCCGATGACGCCCGACGACGAGCGCCCGCTGGGCGACACGCCCGAGGCCCACGACGAGATCATCCCGGAGGACCTGCCCAAGGACCACCCGGGCCGCGCGGAGGCCGAGCGCCAGGCGTCCACGGGCGACGGGACGGTCCGCGGGAACGTCTAGAAGCCACGGGCCTTCGCGGAGGCGACCTGCTCCAGGAGCTGCTCCGCGCCGAGGCCGTCGACGCCGCCGCCGACCTTCGGCCGCAGGGCCGACGCGATCCGGCGCGCGAGGTCGTCGCGGATCGCCGGGTCCAGCTGCGGCCGCCGCTCGAGGAAGCTGCGGACCGTCGCGAGGTCCTCGGAGGTGACGGCGCTCACGTCGAGGGCGAGGCCGCGCGGCGCGAAGGCGGCCTGCGGCTCGGCCTGCGCCTCGCGCTTCGGCGCCTTGGGCTCGCGCACGACGATCGTGCCCGCGGCGAGGTCGCCGAGCCGCTGGTGCTTGCGCGTGAGCAGCACGCTGATCATCGCCGGCAGGTAGGAGAGCGGCAGGCCGTCGACGAGGCGGACGACGTTGCGCACGCAGCTGGAGAGCAGGTCCACCGGGCGGCCGTCGTCGCGCAGCACGCGCAGGCCGGTCCAGCGCTTGCCCGGGGTGCGGCCGCCGGCCAGCACCTCGAAGAGCACGTCGTAGCCGAAGTAGATGGCGAAGCCGGCGATCGACATGACGACGAGGCCGGCGACGCCGAGCTGGGACGCCAGCAGCGTGACCCCGAGGATCAGCAGCGCCTTGAGGACGAGGTCGACCATCGTGGCGGTGAAGCGCGAGCCCAGGCCGCCGAGGATCAGGTCGACCTCGACGCCCTCCGGGGTCGTCAGCCGCAGCCGATCCTGGTAGTCCTCCATCCGGTGTCCCACGGTACCCGGCGCGCGTGACCCTGGATCGCTTCCAGCGCGAGCGATCGCCGGCGTGGCAGCGGCTCGACGCGGCGCTCGCGACGGCCCGCGGGCGCCCCGAGCGGCTCGGCCCCGACGGCGTCCGCGAGCTGGGTGCGCTGTACCGGGCGGCGGCGGCCGACCTGGCGCTCGCGCGGCGGCTCTTCCCCGGCGACCCGCTGACCGCCCGGCTCGAGGCGCTGGTCGTCCGCGCGCGCCAGGCGGTCTACGCCGACGCCGGCGGCCGCCGGCACCCGTGGGCCTTCCTGTCGCGCGGCTACTGGCGGCTGGTGCGGGCCGAGCGGCGCGCGCTGGCGATCTCGTGCGGGCTCTTCTTCGGGGCGATGGCGCTGGCGGTCCTGTGGGGTGCGACCGACCCCGACGGCGGGGCGGGCGTCGGGGCCGGCGCGTTCATAGACGGCGCCGCGCCGCCCGCCGGCGATCGCGGCCTCAGCGCCGCGGAGTCCGCGGCCTTCTCGTCGTCCATCTTCACCAACAACATCCGGGTGACGTTCCTGTGCTTCGCCGCCGGCCTGCTGTTCGCGGTCGGCGGCGCGCTGCTGCTGGCCTACAACGGCATGGTCATCGGCGCCGTCTTCGGGGTGGCGGCGGCCAACGGCCACCTCGGCGACGTTCTGAGCCTCGTCGTCGCCCACGGCGTGCTCGAGCTGTCGTGCATCGTGGTCGCGGGCGCCGCGGGGCTGCGGCTCGGCTGGGCGCTGGTGGACCCGGGCCGGCGGACGCGCCGCGCGGCGCTGACGGCCCGGGCGCGGCC
>JACRMD010000212.1 GCA_016215085.1 Solirubrobacterales bacterium
CGGTCTCCATGGCCGACGCCGTCGCCGTCGCCGCCCTCCCGGACGGCGGTGCCTACGTCGCCCTCGAGGCCGGGCCCAACGGCCAGGCCGAGGGCTCCGTCCGACGGCTATGGCCGGGCGGCCGCATGACCACCGTCCTGGGCTGCGGGACCGGATGCGTCCCCGCCGCCGAGGGCGCCGAGGGCCGGCGGGTGGCCGTCCTTCCGTACGGCGTCGCGGCGATGCCCGGCGGCGGCTTCGTGGTGGCCACGTCGGCCGGCCTGCTGCGCGTCGGCGACGACGGCCTGGTCCATCCCGTCCCCGGCCCGGCGATCTGGAGTCCCGTGGCCCTGCCCGGCGGCGAGGTGCTCGGGACCCAGACGTGCAGCTACGCGCTCCCGGCGTGCGACCCCGCCCCCGTCGCGGCCGACTCGACGCGCATCGTCCGCCTGCGGGCCGACGGGACGGTCGTCCCCATCGCCGGCGGCGGCGCCGCCTCGGGCGACGTCCCCGTCGCCACCGACGCGGCGATCGTGCCCTCGTCGCCGACCGTGGCGCCCGACGGCCGCATCGTCTTCCTCGACACCCGCATCGACGCGGTGCGCCGCGTGACGCCGGACGGCGCGCTGGTCACCGTCGCGACGGTGGCCCGGCCGGGCAAGGGCACCGGCGACCCCGGGGTGGCGCTGGCCGCCGCCCCCGACGGCACCTTCGTGTTCGCGGCGGAGGGCGGCCGGCTGGACCGGATCTCGCCCGACGGCACGGTCACGCCTCTGGGCGGCCGGCTGCCGGACCCGCTCGCGGCGCCGGACGAGTGGTGGCGCGTCGCCGCGACCGGCGACGGCGGCCTGGTGCTCGCGCGCTACCTCTCCGGCGACGGCGTGCTGCGCGTCGTGGCCGTCGCGCCGGACGGGCGCCGCACGATCGCCCGCCGGACGGTCGGCGAGGACTGGGCGCCCGAAGCGCCGCTCGGGCTCGCCGGCTGGCCGGGCCGCGACGTGCTCGTCTCGTTCGCCGGCCGGCTGCACCGCCTCGCCGGCGATCGCCTGCGCGTCGTCGACGGCGACCGGGAGCCCGGCTTCTTCGGGACCACCGACGGCGCCAGGCTGGCCGACGTGCGGCTCGGCTGGGCCGAGGACCTCGTGCCCGCCGGCGACGGCGCGACCTACGTCGTCGGCGACGGGCGGATCCGGATGCTCGCCGCCGAGGGCGCCGCGCCGCCGGCCGTCGCGATCACGCGCGAGAGCCTGCGCCTCGCGGCGCGCCGCGCGCTGGTCGTCCGCACGACCCGCCCCGGCCGCGTGACGGTCGAGGCGCGCGACCGCCGAGGCCGCGTCGTCGGCCGCGGTCGCCAGGAGGTCGAAGGCGGCCGCGTCGTCGTGCGGCTGCCGCGCCGCCTCTCCGGCGTGGTCCGCGCGACCGCGGTGCTCCGCACGGCCGGCGGCGCGCGGGCCGGTGACGAGCAGGCGCTGCTGCTCGGCCGCGCGCTGCCCGTGCGCGCCGCCCGGCAGCTCGCCGAGGACAGCCCGTGGGCGCCCCCGCGCGCGTCCGCGGCCGACGAGGACCCGATCGACGAGCGGCTGGTCGGCGGCTGCCGCCGCCTCTCGCGCACGCGAGTGGACTGCCGCACCGAAGCGGCCGACGGCACGACATGGGTCGGGTGGACGTCGCGCTCGTGCGCGATCCTGGCGATCCGCCTCGACCGCGACGGCATCGTGCGCCTGCGCGGCTACGGCGAGCGCGCCGCCCGGCGGCCGGACCGCCGCTGCGGCGCACGCGAGCGCGCGCCGTTCGCCGCTCGGCCGCGGTGGGATGCGCCACGGTGGTGGGAGGCCGCGCCGCTGCGGACACCGTGACGGCACCCGCGTACGCCGCAGCGGACGACGCGGGCGGTGGTACGTTCGCCCGCATGGCCACCACCGCGCAGCGCACGCTGCAGAACTTCATCGACGGCGAGCTCGTCGACCCCGCCGAGGGTCGCACGACGCCCGTCCTGAACCCGGCCACCGGGGACGAGATCGCCCAGGCTCCGGACTCCACGGGCGAGGACGTCGACCGCGCCGTGGCCGCCGCCGGCAAGGCGTTCCCGGAGTGGTCGGCGGCGACGCCGGGCGAGCGCGCGCTCGCCCTGCTCAAGCTGGCCGACGCCATCGAGGAGCGCGCCGACGAGCTGGCCGAGCTGGAGTCCGACAACGCCGGCAAGCCGATCAACGCCTTCAAGGAGGACGAGATCCCCTTCATGGTGGACAACCTGCGCTTCTTCGCGGGCGCGGCGCGCTGCCTGGAGGGCAAGTCGGCGGGCGAGTACCTCGAGGGCTACACGTCGATCATCCGCCGCGAGCCGGTGGGCGTCGTCGGCCAGATCTCGCCGTGGAACTACCCGCTGATGATGGCGATCTGGAAGATCGGCCCGGCGCTGGCCACCGGCAACACGATCGTGCTGAAGCCCGCGCCGACGACGCCCGTCACCACCGTCCGGCTCGCCGAGATCGCCGCGGAGTTCCTGCCCGCCGGCGTGCTGAACGTCGTCTGCGGCGGCGACGACGCCGGCAAGGCGGTCGTCGCCCACGACGCCGTCGACATGGTCTCGATCACCGGCTCGGTCGAGGCCGGCAAGTCGGTGGCGCGCGCCGCGGCCGACAGCCTCAAGCGCGTGCACCTGGAGCTCGGCGGCAAGGCGCCGGTCGTCGTCTTCGACGACGTCGACCTCGAGACCGCGATGGAGACGATCGCCGGCACCGGCTACTACAACGCCGGCCAGGACTGCACGGCCGCCACGCGCGTGCTCGCGGGCGCGAAGGTCTACGACGACGTCGTCAGCGGCCTCGCCGAGCAGGCCAAGACCTACGTGATGGGCGACCTGCGGTCGGCCGACACGAACCTCGGCCCGCTCAACAGCGCCGACCAGCGCTCGCGCGTCGAGGGCTTCCTCGAGCGCAAGCCGGGCCACGCCGAGGTCGTCACGGGCGGGCGCGAGCCCGACGGCCTCAACGGCTTCTTCCTCGAGCCGACCGTCGTCGCGAACCTGCAGCAGGACGACGAGATGGTCCAGAAGGAGATCTTCGGCCCGGTCATCACGGTCCAGCGCTTCAGCGACGAGGACGAGGCGATCGCCTGGGCCAACGGCACGCCCTACGGCCTGGCCTCCTCGGTCTGGACCCGCGACGTCGGCCGCGCCCTGCGCGTCTCCAACGCGCTGCGCTTCGGCTGCGTGTGGATCAACGACCACATCCCGCTGGTGAGCGAGATGCCGCACGGCGGCTACGGCCAGAGCGGCTACGGCAAGGACCTGTCGATGTACGCGCTGGAGGACTACACGCAGGTCAAGCACGTGATGGTCAACCTCGGGTAGGGACCGCCACCCGCGGCGCACGTGCACGAACGGGGCGCACCGGGAAGGACGCCGCCATGGCGATCCTGGAACTGGTGCGTCCCGCTCCCGACTGGATCGGCGCGCTCGAGGTCGCGCTCACGCGCCCGCCCGGCGTGCCGGAGCGGCGCTCGGGCGACGACCCGTGGAGCCCGCGGCCGGAGGGCCGGCCGCGCCGCATCTCCGACGACCTCGCGTGGTTCCGCGACGCCGTCGACGAGCCCGCCGAGCACGGGCTGCAGCCGCTGGAGGAGACCGCCAGCGTCGCCGCCTGGGAGGGCAGCGACGACGAGGCCGTCGCCCGCCTGGGCCGCCTGGAGGACCGCGGCGTCCTCGTGGCGGCCGGCTTCCTGCTGCACCCGCCGGACGACATCGCGGAGCTCCTCGGGGACGAGCTGCGGGAGAACCACTGACGCCGCGTCAGCGGACTTCCGCAACTTCCTGTCGCAGCGAGGCGTTAGAGTCGCCGTAGGCGGACCCTCGTGGAAGCTTCGACGCTCTCAGCCCCCGCAGGGCTCAGCCGGATCGCGGTCTCCGGGCCCTTGCTGCGGCTGCGGACGGACGAGCAGCTGGTGGCGCTCTTCCGGGCCGGCCACGACGAGGCGTTCGGCGTCATCCACGACCGCTACCGCCAGCGCCTGTTCGCCTACGCGCGCCAGATGCTCGGCGGCTCGCGCTCCGACGCGGAGGACGCGCTGCAGGACGTCTTCCTGCGCGCCTACCACGCGCTGCGCGCCCACGACCGCCCCGTCACGCTGCGGGCGTGGCTGTACCGGGTCGCGCACAACCGCTGCGTCGACCAGCTGCGGCGCCCCAGCCCGGCGGCCGCCGACATCTTCGACCTCAACCGCGCGCCGCTGCACGACCCGCTGGTCGAGGCCGAGCGCCGCGAGGACCTGCGCCGCCTCGTCGAGGACGTCCGCCGGCTCCCCGAGCAGCAGCGCTCGGCCCTGCTCATGCGGGAGATGGAGGGGCTGTCCTACGCGGAGCTCGGCGCCGCGCTGGAGGTCTCGATCCCGGCGGTGAAGTCGCTGCTCGTGCGCGCGCGGATCGGCCTGGTCGAGGCGATCGAGGCGCGCGACACCGCCTGCGGCGAGATCCGCGAGGACCTGGTCAGCGCCCACGGCCGCGGCGTGCGCGCCAGCGGCCGCTCGCGCCGGCACCTGCGCGAGTGCGCCGGCTGCCGCGAGTACAAGACGGCGCTGCGCGGCGTCGACCGCGCGCTCGGCGGGCTGTCGCCGGGCACCGGCCTGCTGGCCAAGCTGCTGGGCATCGGCGGCTCCGCGGCCGGCGGCGGTGCGGTGGCCGGCGGCGGCGGCGGCGCGGCCATCGCCTCGGGCGTCTTCGCCACCACGGGCGCGAAGGTCGTCGCGGTCGTCGCGGCCGCCGCGGTCGTCGGCGGCGGCGCGGCGGAGGTTCGCACGCACGTCGGCGCGCCCAAGCCCGAGCCGGCGAAGGCCGCCGCGCCGGCCCACCACCCGGCGCCGGTCCTCGCGGTGCCCGAGCGCGTGGCCAAGCCGATCGCCGCGGTCGCGGCCGCCGTCGCCGTCGCCGAGCCCAGGAAGGCGGACGCCAAGCCCGCCGCCGACCGTCCGAGCGCC
>JACRMD010000242.1 GCA_016215085.1 Solirubrobacterales bacterium
CGGGAGCAGGCGCGGCCGGGCCGGGCCGCCGCGGCGGCGCTGCCACCGCGCCAGCGTGCGCTCGCCGGGGTAGCGGCCGAGCAGCAGGAGCGCGAAGCCGGCGACGACCGGCACCAGCGCGAGGACGCCGCCCGGCCCGCCGTCGGCCTCGGCGGCCGCGAGCAGGGCGAGGACCGCGAGCGCGCAGAGCGCACGCGGCGCGCAGCGTCCGTGCCGCAGGGAGGCCATCGCGCCGGACCCTAGTGCGGTCCGGCGCGGCTCACACGGCTAGGAGCGGAAGACGCTGCGCCCCGGGAACGTCGCGTCGGCGCCCAGCGCCTCCTCGATGCGCAGGAGCTGGTTGTACTTCGCCACGCGGTCCGAGCGCGAGGGCGCGCCGGTCTTGATCTGGCCGCAGCCGGTGGCCACGGCGAGGTCGGCGATGGTGACGTCCTCGGTCTCGCCCGAGCGGTGCGACATGACCGCGGTGTAGCCGGCCTCGCGGGCCATCGCGATGGCCGCCAGCGTCTCGGTCAGCGTCCCGATCTGGTTGACCTTGATGAGGTTCGAGTTGGCGATGCCGCCGTCGATGCCCCGCTTGAGGCGCTCGACGTTGGTGACGAACAGGTCGTCGCCGACCAGCTGGAGCTTGTCGCCGATCCTGTCGGTGAGGACCTTCCAGCCATCCCAGTCCTCCTCGTCCATGCCGTCCTCGATCGAGAGGATCGGGTACTTGCCGGCGAGGTCGGCCCAGTACGCTGCGAGCTCCTCGGAGCCGAGCTTGCGGCCCTCGTGCTCGAGGTCGTACGCGCCGCCCTTGTAGATCTCCGACGTCGCCGGGTCCAGCGCGATCGCGACGTCCTCGCCCGGCGTGTAGCCGGCGGCCTCGATGCCTTGGACGAGCAGCTGCAGCGCCGCCTCGTTGGACTCGAGGTTCGGCGCGAAGCCGCCCTCGTCGCCGACGGTCGTGCCCAGCCCGCGGTCGTGGAGCGTCTTCTTGAGCGCGTGGAAGACCTCGGCGCCCATGCGCAGGCACTCGCCGAAGGACGACGCGCCGCACGGGACCACCATGAACTCCTGGAAGTCGACCGAGTTGTCGGCGTGGGCGCCGCCGTTGAGGACGTTCATCATGGGCACGGGCAGCACGTGGGCCGCCTCGCCGCCGAGGTAGCGCCACAGCGGCTGCCCCTCCTCCGCTGCGGCCGCGTGGGCGGCGGCCAGCGACACGCCGAGGATGGCGTTGGCGCCCAGGCGCGACTTGTTGGGCGTGCCGTCGAGGTCGATCAGGGCCTTGTCGAGGCCGGCCTGGTCGGTCGCGTCGCGGCCGGCGACGGCCTCGGCGATCTCGCCGTTGACGTTGCCGACCGCCTTGCCGACGCCCTTGCCGAGATAGGCGTCGCCGCCGTCGCGCAGCTCGGTGGCCTCGAACTCGCCGGTCGAGGCGCCGGACGGGACCGCGGCGCGGCCGGTGGCGCCGCTGCGCAGCGCGAGCTCGACCTCCACCGTGGGGTTGCCGCGCGAGTCGAGGATCTGGCGGGCGTGGACGCGTTCGATCTGACTCATGGGCGGGTCTCCAGACGGGCTTGGGCGTAGTAGCCGAGCTGGCGCTCGGGCGCGAGATCCTGCCACGTCGCGCCGTCTTCCGCCGCGAGGGCCTCGGCCCGCTCGACGGCGCCGCGGAAGCGGTCCGACGACGCGCGCAGCGCGATCTCCGGGTCGACCTTGAGCTTGCGGGCGACGTTGACCGCGGCGAACAGCAGGTCGCCGACCACGTCGAAGGCGTCGTCGGCCTGCCGCAGCACCTCGACCTGCGCCTCGACGGCCTCGTAGGGCACCTCGTCGACGTCGAAGCCGCTCGAGGCCGAGCGGCGCTGGACCTTGCGGGCGTAGAGCAGCGAGGGCAGGTTCTCGGGCACCTCGCCGAAGATCCCCGGCTCGCGGCCGGCCTCGGTCTGCTTGATCGCGTCCCAGTTGGCCAGCACCTCGCCGGCGTGCGCGACCTCGACGTCGCCGAAGACGTGCGGGTGGCGGCGGATGAGCTTCTGGCGGACGTGCTCGGCGACCTGCGCGAGGTCGCCGGCGCCGCGCTCCTCGAGCAGCAGCGAGAGGAAGTGGACCTGGAAGAGCACGTCGCCGAGCTCGTCCATGAGCTTGGCGTCATCGCCGCGCGTGGCGGCGTCGGCCAGCTCGTAGGCCTCCTCGAGGGTGTGCGGGACGATCGAGCGCTCGTCCTGCTCGCGGTCCCACGGGCACTCCACGCGGAGGCGGCGGGTCAGCTCGTCCAGGCGCTCGAGGGCGGCGGCGACGTCTGCGGGCGGCACCCCGTCCACCATACGACGACGGGCGTCGCGAAGGACGCCCGTCGGGAACGGCTGGTGTGGCCCGGACGGCCTAGGAGCCGCCGGTGGTCGACGTCGGGGCCGGCTGCGGCTGCTGCGGCTGCGCGCCGCCGGCCGGGGCCGTCGTCGTCTTGGACTCCTTCGGGCCGTTCTTGCAGCTGGCGGTCTGGTAGCCGCTGCGGCAGTTCGTGCGCTCCTTCCACTTCTTGCGGAAGTCCTTGACGAACTGGTCCAGCGCCTTCTGCTGCTTCTCGGAGATCAGCAGCTGCTTGATGGTCTCCTTGGACTGCTCGAGCGTCTGCGTCTCCTTCGGGGTGATCTTCGTCACCCGGAAGACGTAGTAGCCGAACTGCGTCTTGATGGGGCCGCCGAGCTGGTTCTTCTCGGCCTTGAAGACGGCGTCGTCGAGCGCCTTCTCCTGCTGGCCCTTGGCGACCGACGGCAGCTTGCCGGCGTTCTCCTTGGAGGCCTGGTCGATCGAGTACTTCTGGGCGACGGCCTTCCAGGACTGGCCGCTCTCCAGCGCCTTCTTGGCGTCGGCGGCCTTGGCCTCCGTCTTGGTCAGGACGATCTGGAGGTCGCGGCGCTCGGGCTGGCCGAAGCGGTCCTGGTTCTTGTCGTTCCGCGTCGGTGACCTTGTCCTTGCCCTTCAGGATCTTCTCGCGGAGCTTGTTGGAGAGCTGCTGGACCTTGATCCGGTACAGCAGGTCCTCCTGGACGTAGCCCGAGCTCTTGAGGAAGTCGGAGTAGTCCTTGTCCTTCGGGAAGCTCTGCTGGCGCTGCTTGTCGAACTCCTTCTTGACGTCCGCGTCGCTGAGCTTGACGTCGCGGTCGAACGCCTCGCCCTGGATCCAGGCGGCGGAGATCAGGAACTCGACGACCTGGTTGCGCAGGCCCTCGTACTCGGCCTTGCACTGCGCCTTGAACTGCGCGTCGGTCGGCTTGGGCTGCCCCTTGGCCGGCTTGGCGGCCGTCTTCTTCTTCTCCGCGATGCACTCCTTGAACTCCGGAGGCTTCGGGATGCTGACCTTGCCCGTGGCGCCGGTCTGCTGCTGGCTGGCCTTCGCGGCGATGCCCATCCAGTGGTCGAACGTCGTGGTCTTGATCGTGTCGTCGCCGATCTTGACCACGGCGTTGCCGGGGACGCTGTCGCCCCCGCAGGCCGAGATGCCGAGGGCCAGCACGAAGAAGGCGCCCGCGGGCGCCAGGATCCGTCGAGGCAGAGTCATGACCGGGGGCAAGGTAGCAATCGACGCATGAAGCGCGCGTAAAGACGGTCTGACGTGGGTATCGCCCTACGCCGCCTCGGCCTCGCTGGCCACCGCGAGCAGGGCGTCGGCGGCGGCCACGACGGCCGGGAAGCGCTGGTCGGGCTCCTTGGGGACGGTCACCGAGAACTGCGAGCGGCCCGGCTCGTAGGTTGAACCGGGGACCTGCTCCTTGAGCCGCCTGGCCCGCTCCGCGTCGAGGTCGATCGGCGTGACCGCCAGCCGGTCGCCGCGGAAGGTGACCGCGCGGGCGCCGGCGCGGCCGAGCTTGATGCGGGCCTGCTGGAGGGCGATGAGGTTGGCCAGCGGCGGCGGCACCGGGCCGAAGCGGTCCTCGAGCTCGTCGCGCAGCACCCCGAGCTCGGCCACCTCGCGCGCGCCGGCGATCCGGCGGTGCACGTCGATCTTGGCCTGCTCGTAGGGGATGTAGTCGGCCGGGACGTAGGCGTCGACGTTGACGTCGAGGCGGACGGGCTCGGGCTCGTCGCCCGCGGCCTCGCCGTCCATCGAGCGCACGGCCTCGTCGAGCATCTGGAGGTAGAGCTCGAAGCCCAGCGCGGCGACGTGGCCGGACTGCTCGTCGCCGAGCAGGTTGCCGGCGCCGCGGATCTCGAGGTCGCGCATGGCGATCTTGAAGCCGGCGCCGAGCTCGGTGTAGTCGCTGAGCGCGCTGAGGCGCTTCATGGCCTCCTCGGTCAGCGCGGCGTGGGCCGGGTACAGGAGGTACGCGTAGGCCCGCTCGCGGCTGCGGCCCACCCGCCCGCGGATCTGGTAGAGCTGGGCGAGGCCGAACATGTCGGCGCGCTCGACGATCAGCGTGTTGGCCTGCGGGATGTCGATGCCCGACTCGATGATGCTCGTGGCCACCAGCACGTCGGCGTCGCCGCGCAGGAAGCCGAGCATCCGCTTCTCGAGCTCCTTCTCGTCGAGCTGGCCGTGGGCGACCTCGAAGCGGACCCCGGGGCACAGGCCGCGCAGGCGCTCGGCCGTCTCGTCGATCGTCTCGACGCGGTTGTGCACGAAGAACGCCTGGCCGCCGCGGCGGTGCTCGCGCATGATCGCCTGCTTGACGAGCTCCTCGTCGTACTCGCCGACGTAGGTCTTGACCGGGCGGCGGCCCTCCGGCGGCGTCTCGATGACCGAGATGTCGCGGATGCCGGCCAGCGACATCTGCAGCGTGCGCGGGATCGGCGTGGCGCTCATGGCGATGACGTCGACCTTGAGCTTGAGCTGGCGCAGCAGCTCCTTCTGCTTGACGCCGAAGCGCTGCTCCTCGTCGACGACGATCAACCCGATGTCCTTGCCCCGCAGGTCGCGGCCGAGGAGGCGGTGGGTGCCGACCAGGATGTCCACCCTGCCCTCGTTGAAGGCCGCGACGACCTCCTTCTGCTCCTTGGCCGAGCGGAAGCGGCTCACGTAGTCCACCGTGAAGGGGTAGTCCTGCAGGCGCTCCTTGAAGTTCCCGTAGTGCTGCTGGGCGAGGATGGTGGTGGGCGCCAGGACGAGCACCTGCTTGCCGTCGTCGGCGGCCTTGAACGCCGCGCGCAGCGCGACCTCGGTCTTGCCGTAGCCGACGTCGCCGCAGATGAGGCGGTCCATCGGCTGCGGGCGCTCCATGTCGTTCTTGACGACCTCGATCGCCTCGCGCTGGTCGGCGGTCTCCTGGAAGGGGAACTTCTCCTCGAACTCCCGCAGCCACTCGGAGTCCTCGGGGAAGCCGTGCCCGGGTCGCTTCTTGCGCTCGGCCATGAGGTTGAGCAGCTCGCCGGCGAGCTCCTGGGCGGCGCGGCGGGCGCGCGCCTTCATCGTCTCCCAGCTCTTGCCGCCGAGCTTGGAGAGCGTCGGCGTGCCGCCGCCGGCGCCGAGGTAGCGGCTGATCTTCGCCAGCTGCTCGACCGGCCAGTAGACCTTGTCGGTGCCCGCGAACTCGAGCTCGAGGTAGTCGCGGGTGACGTTGGCGATGGTCTTGGTCTGGAAGCCCGCGAAGCGCGCGACGCCGTGGTCCTCGTGGACGATGAAGTCGCCCGTGCGCAGGTCGGCGAACGAGCGCAGGCCGCCGCGGCGGCGTGTGCCCACGGTCTCCTCGCGCTCGGCGCGGCGGCGGGCGAAGAGCCGGTGCTCGGGGATGATCGCGATGCGCGGGCCGGCGGCGACGAAGCCGTCGCGCAGGTTGGCCACCGCGAAGCGGAGCTCGCCGGCCTCGGCGTGGGCCGTGCGGTCGCCCTCCAGCCAGGTGGCCTTCAGGCGGGCCAGGTTGTAGGCGGTGCGCTCGCCCTCGCCGCGGCGCGGCCAGGCGACGACGGTGCGGTAGCCCGAGCGCAGCAGCTTCTCCAGCTGCGGCTCGGCCTCGCGCAGGCTGCGGGCGCCGAGGTCGGCGGCCTGGGCGCGGAACTCGAACGGCTGGTCGCCGCTGATCGCGCTCAGGCGGACGTGGGCGCGGCCCTCGATCGCGCCCCGGACGTCGTCGGGCTTGACGTAGAGGCTGTGGGCGTCCTCGTCGTGGAAGGCGGCGCAGACGTCCTGCCAGTGGTCGGCCAGCGCGGGGCCGAGGTCGGCCTCCTCGGCGACGACGACCGCCGCGTCGGCGGGCGCGAGGTCCAGGAAGGCGTGGAAGCGGTCGACCGGCAGCAGCTCGGCGACGTCGGGGCGGTCCTCGGCCTCGGCGACCGAGGCGGCCTCGGCCAGCTCGCGGTGCTGGGCGGCGAGCTCGGCGGCGGGGGCGATCTCGACCTCCTGCGCGTCGCCGAGGCTGCGCTGGGTGAAGGTGGAGAAGAACCGGATCGACTCGACCTCGATGTCGAAGAGGTCGACGCGGACCGCGTGGTCCTCGGTCGCCGGGTAGACGTCGAGGATGCCGCCGCGCACGGCGAACTGCCCGCGGTCCTCGACTTGGTCGACGCGCTCGTAGCCGGCCGAGGCGAGGTCGGCGGAGACCTCGTCGAGGTCGAGCAGGTCGCCGACCGCGATGCGGAACGACGACGGGCGTAGCTCCGGGTCCGGGACCTTCTCGCTCAGGGCGACGGCGGAGACGACGACGACCGGGGCCTCCTCGGCGCTGTCGGCGTTCAGCAGCGCGTCGAGCGCGGCGACGCGGAGGCCGACGAGGTGCGGCGGCGGCGCGAGGTGCGACTCGTAGGCGACGCCGCGGCTCGGGTAGAAGCGCACGGGCCGCGGGGCCAGCCACTGGCGCAGGTCGGCGGCGAGGTCGCGCGCCTGGCGGTCGTCGGCGGCGACGACCAGCGCGGGGCGGCCGGCCATCGGGCCGTCGAAGCCGTCGAGCAGCGCGGCGGTGAGGTAGGGGCGCAGGCTGGCGGAGACGAACGCGCGGCCGCCCTCGCGCGCCAGGCGCGGGGCGTTGGGGTCGTCGGCGAGGTGGCTGAGGAGGGGGCGAAGCGAGGACATGAGGGCACGCGGAGCGACCGCGATGACTTGCTCGCGGCCGTGCGACACCCAGGATAGGACGCCGCCGGTCCTCGAGCGGCGAGACCGCAGAAACACGGAACTATTCCGTCTTTCTGCGGTCTCGCCGTCAGCGCGGAGGAAGCGCGGCGACGGTCTCGGTGCCCGGCGCGACCTGCGTCAGGCCGGCGTCGGCGACGACCACGGCGTCGGGGTCGGCGCGCACGGCCTCCCAGCGCTCGGCGTCGACGACCTCGAGGACCGCGGGGCAGCCGGCGGCGCGCCACGCGGCGAACGCCTCCGGGTGGCGCGGCGCGAGCTCCTCGGCGGCCAGCAGCGCGGCGTGCCCGGCCTGCGCCATCGCCTTGCCGGTCGTGCGCAGCACGCCCTCGCGCGTGACGAAGCGCAGGGCGGGCCGCGCGCCGGGGGCCTCGAGCGCGCCCTTGCGCGGCGGGTCGGTGTAGGGGCGCAGCGCGGCCAGGTGCTCGGGCGCGCTCGACCGGCGGCACGGCGGCAGCGCGCGCAGCGTCGGGCCGGCCTCGGTCTCGAGCAGGACGCCGCCGAAGCGCTCGAGCTCGCCGGCGCTCGCGCGCAGCGCGACCTTGCGCGGGCGCTCGTGCCAGGCGGCGAACGCCTCCCGGTGGTCCGGGTCGTCCGCGAAGCGGTCGCGGCAGCGCACCGCGGCGGCGCCCGCGAGCGCCATCGCGTGCTCGACCGTCAGCGGCACGTCCTTGCGCACCACGTAGTACATGACCCACGGGTCGTCCACGGGCGCGCAGGCTACGGGGCGGCGCCGCGCCGCCGCCCGCACGCGCGCCCGCCGCCGCGCCCGCCATCCTTCGCCCGATGCCGGCCCCTCCCCCGCCGCTCGCCCTCGCCTGGTCCGGCGGCAAGGACTGCGCGTTCGCCCTCCACGCCCTGCGCGAGGCCGGCGAGCCGCCGTTCGCGCTGCTGACGACGATCGACGAGGCGACCGACCGCGTCCCGCACCACGACGTGCCGGCGGCGCTCCTGCGCGAGCAGGCCGCGGCCGTCGGCCTGCCGCTCGTGGAGGTCGCGCTGCCCGACCCGTGCCCGAACGAGGCCTACGAGGCGCGAATGGCCCAGGCGCTCGGCGCCCCGCCGCTCCTCGCCGCCCGCGAGTTCGCGTTCGGTGACCTGTTCCTGGAGGACCTGCGCGCCTACCGCGAGGACCGCCTGGCGCGCGCCGGCCGCCGGGCGCGGTTCCCGCTGTGGGGCCGCGACACCGCGCGCCTGGCCCGCGAGGTCCTCGACGCCGGCTTCCGCGCGACGATCACGGCGGTCGACCCCGCCCGGCTGGACCCGTCGTTCGCCGGCCGCGAGTACGACGCCGCGCTGCTTGCCGACCTGCCCGCGGACGTCGACCCGTGCGGCGAGCGCGGCGAGTTCCACACCTTCGTCTGGGACGGCCCGGTCTTCTCGCGGCCGCTCGCGCCGCCGAGGGTCGCGGGCTAGGCGCTTGCCCGCCCGGCCGCGCCCCGGCAGGATCGCGCCGTGGTGCTGCGCCGCGTGTGGCCGCTGCTGGTCCTGCCGCCCCTGTTCCTGGTGGTCCTGCTCACCGCGCCCGACGCGGACGTCCACTGGGAGCACCACCCGTCCCACTTCTGGCTCGTCCTCGGCGCCGCGATCCTCAGCGCCGTGCTGGCCACCGCGATCGGCGAGCCCGCGCGCCGCCGCGGGGACGCCGGCCTGTGGCTGCTGTCCCTGGCGTTCCTCGCCGCCGCCGGCTTCCTCGGCCTGCACGCCCTGGCCACCCCGCGCGTCCTGCTCGACCACCCCAACGCCGGGTTCACGTACGCCGTGCCGGTCGGCCTGGTCGTCGCGGGCGCGTTCGCGGCCGCCTCCGCCCTGGCCCCGCGCGCCGCGATCCGCCACGCCGCCGCGACCCGCGCCGCGCTCGTGGTGCTGCTCGCGGCCTGGGCGGCGCTCTCGCTCGGCGACGTCCCGCCGCTGGACGACCCCACGCCGGTCGAGCGGGCGAGCGCGCCGCTGGTGGTCCTCGCCGTCGTGGGCAGCGCGCTGTTCGCGTTCGCGGCGGTCCGCGCCGCCGAGGTGCTGCGCCGCCGGCCCTCGACGCTCGGCACCGCGGTCTTCGTCTCGCACGTGCTGCTCGCCGAGGCGCTCGTGGCGACCGCGCTGTCGCGCAACTGGCACCTCACCTGGTGGGAGTGGCACGTCCTCATCCTCACGGCGGTGGCGATCGTCGCCGCGGCCGCGCGCGCCGAGGCGCCCGACGAGCGCTTCGCCGCCCTGTACTCCGACGAGGTCGCCTCCGCCGAGCGGGAGATCAGCGTCGTGTTCGCCGACGCGGCCGGGTTCACGTCGTTCTCCGAGCAGCACGACCCGGCCGAGGTCAAGGCGATGCTCGACGCGTACTTCGCCGTGGCCGTGCCGGCGGTGGTGCGCGAGCACGGCGGCGACGTCGACCGCCTGGTCGGCGACGCGATCGTCGCCACATGGAACACGCGCGGCGACCAGCCCGACCACGCCCGGCGCGCCGCGGCGGCGGCGCTCGACGTGCTCGTCGCGACCGAGCGGCTGGCCGCCGAGCACCCGGGCTGGCCGCGGTTCCGCGCCGGGGCCAACAGCGGCACCGCGGCGGTCGGCGTCCTCGGCGCGGGCGCCGCGCGCAGCTACACGGTGATCGGCGACACGGTCAACGTCGCCGCGCGGCTGCAGGGCGCCGCGCCGGTCGGCGCCGCCGTGATCGGCGCGCCGACGCTGCGCGGCGTCCCGGGCGCCCGCGTACGCGCGCTCGGCGCCCTGGCCGTCAAGGGCAAGGAGGCGCCGGTCGACGCCTACGTGCTCGAGGGCCTCGACTAGGCGACGGCGTCGAGGTTCAGCCGCACGTAGTCGAGCTCGAGCGGGGTGCCGAACCGCGCGGCGACGTCGTGCACGAGCGCCGGGCGCAGCTCCTCGGGCAGCCGCTCGAGGTGCGCCCCGAGGATCGTCGAGCGCAGAAAGCCCTCCGGGTCGTCGCTCACGAGCGGGTGGACCTCCAGCCAGCAGCGCGCCTCGCGGAAGCCGGCGGCGCGCAACCGCGCCTCGGTCTCCTCGGGGCCGGCGAAGTTCCAGGGGTCGAAGCTCTGCAGGTACGGCGCGTACGGCGGACCGGCCGCGAGCTCGGCGAGCACCGCCAGCACCGGCGCGATCTGCCCGCGGCCGCCGCACTGCGCGACCAGCCGGCCGCCCGGGCGCAGCGCGCGGTGCAGCGCGGCGAAGAGCCGCTCGTGGTCGGGGATCCAGTGGAAGGTCGCGGTGCTCAGGATCGCGTCGACCGGCTCGGGGACCTCGAGCCGCGCGGCGTCGGCGACCCAGACCTCGGCGCGGTCGCCCAGCCGCGCCCGCGCCTCGTCCACCATCGCCGGGGAGCCGTCGACCGCCAGCACGCGGCCGTCCGGCAGCCGGTCGGCAAGCACCTCCGTCACGCGGCCGGAGCCGCAGCCCGCGTCGAGCACCGTCTCGTCCCCGCGGAGGTCGAGCCGGTCGAGCACCGCGACGCCGAGCGTGGCCATCGGCGCCGAGACCCGGTCGTAGGTGGTCGCTTCCCAGTCGCGCGGCGTCATGCCTGTACGTTATCGCGTACAAGCGTACGTTACAACGGTTCGCGCCCCTCGACGATGCGCTCCACGGCGTCGGCGGCGCGGCCCACCAGCTCGCGCACCTCGGCCTCCGGCCGGCGCCACTTCCCGAGCACGTGGGCGGAGACGATCTCCGGGTCGGTCGAGTCCGGCCGCCCGATGCCCACGCGGACGCGCCCGAAGTCCGCGGTGCCGAACCCGGCCTTGAGCGACTTCAGGCCGTTGTGGCCCGCGAGGCCGCCGCCCATCCGGGTGCGGATGTCGCCGAAGGGCAGGTCGAGCTCGTCGTGGACGGCGACGACGTGCTCGAGCTCGACCTTCAGCGCGCCGCGGGCCGGGCCGGCGCTGCGGCCCGACTCGTTCATGTAGGTCTGCGGCAGCAGCACGCCGACGCGGGGGCCGCCGGGCATGGTGCGCCCGTCGGCCAGGAGCCCGGCGAACTGCTTGCGCGGCTTGCCCAGCCCCCAGCGGGCGATGAGCTCCTCGGCGACGAGGAACCCGACGTTGTGCGGGGTGCGCGCGTAGCGCGGGCCGGGGTTGCCCAGCCCGACGACCAGCCAGTCGACCGGCGCGGTGCGGCCGGGGAGCCGCACGGGGAGGTGCTACTCGGCGTCGGCGGGAGCCTCGGCGGACGGCTCCTCGCCGCCCTCGCCCTCGGCCTCGCCGGCCTCGCCCTCGGCCGCCTCGCCCTCGCCGACGACCTCGGTCTCGGTCTCGATCTCCTCCTCGACCGGCTCGACGCTCGGCGGGGTGATCGAGGCGATGACGGTCTCGCCGTCGTCGAGGAGCGTCACGCCGCTGGGCGCGGTGACCTCGGCGAGCGTGAGCGTCCCGTTCATCTCCATGCCGGAGACGTCGACCTGCAGCGTGTCCGGGATGTCGGCGGGCAGCGCCTCGACCTGGACCTCGCGGTTGACGTGCTCGAGGATGCCGCCGTCGCGGACGCCGGGCGCGTCCTCGCCGCCGACGAGCTCGACGGTCACGCCGGAGGTGATCGGCTGGTTGAGGTCGACGCGCAGGAGGTCGACGTGCAGGATCTGGCCGCGCACGGGGGGGCGGTGGGCGTCCTTGAGCACCGCGGCCTGGCCGGAGCCGCCGTCGACGCTCAGCTCGAGCACGGCGCCGCGCGCGGCGAGCGCGTGGCGCAGCAGGCGCTCGTCGACCGAGAAGGGCACCGGGTCGCCGGAGCCTCCGTAGAGGACGCCGGGAACCTTGCCGGCGCGGCGGAGGCGGCGGTTCTCGCGGGAGTTGGCAGCCTCGCGGGCGGCGATGTCGAGCTTCGTGGACTTGCTGGCCATGGGCGGCGGATGATGGTAGCGAAGGTCGTTCCGCGACGAACCTTCGGGACGGCGGGCGCTAGCGGGCGCCCGCGCGCGCCCCGAACTGCACGGTCGACTTGAAGATCCGCTGGATGTCGGCGAAGGCCGGCTTCTTCTGGCCGTTGTAGAAGATCACGGCCTTCTGGTGCAGCGGCGAGCTCGGCCACGGGTTGCCGCCCTCCCAGCCCGGCCGCACGCGGAACTCCTGCAGCGTCCAGTACAGGGCGCCCGAGAGCCAGGGCTTCGTCGCGTAGACGCCGAGGTGGTAGTTGACGAAGTCGACCTGGTGGGCGTAGGTGCCCTTCTCCTCGACCGGGCCGTCGCGGTTGGCCTCGGCGCCGCACTCGGTCACGAACACCGCCTTGTCGGGGTAGCACTGGCGCACGCCGTCGAGGTACTCGCTGAGCAGGCTGCGGTCGGCGATCTGCCCGTTGGGACCGGGGTACCAGCCGAAGTACTCGTTGACGCCGATGACGTCCAGCGGCGCGTACTCGGGCTGGCAGCCCGCCGACGGGTAGCCGGCCACCGCGTAGCCGACGGGGCGGGTCGGGTCGAGCTTGTGGGCGGAGTTGGCCGCGCGGGCGATGTAGTAGCTCTGCACCGGGCCGGGCCGGGCGCTGAGCTCGTTGCCGATCGACCACACCGCGGCCGACGGGTGGTTCCAGTTGGTCTGGATCGCCGTCTCGAGCTCGCGCGCCGCGAGCTGGCGCACGAGCTTGCGCTTCAGGTACTGGGTCTTGACCGCGTAGACGGGGACCTCGACCCACGCCAGCATGCCGAGCTCGT
The DNA here is from genome assembly GCA_016215085.1 of Solirubrobacterales bacterium. Taxonomy (GTDB): domain Bacteria; phylum Actinomycetota; class Thermoleophilia; order Solirubrobacterales; family Solirubrobacteraceae; genus Baekduia. The sequence continues at coordinate 12,693 of JACRMD010000242.1, forward strand.
CCATGCGCTCGTAGAAGTACGGGTGCAGCGGGTAGTGGCTGCGCAGCATCCCGGCGCCGGCCTCGACGGCCCACTTGAGCTGCTGCTCGCGCTCGGCGTTGCCGATGGCGAAGCCCTTGTCCGGCGAGTCCTCGTGGATGCCGAAGCCGCGCAGGTTCGTCGGGCGGCCGTTGAGCATCAGCCGCCCGCCGACGACCTTGATCGAGCGGATGCCGGTGCGCACCCTGAAGCGCTGCACGACGCCGTCGCCCTTGATCGACGCGCTCACGTCGGTCGTGTACAGGTAGGGGTCGGTCGGCTGCCAGATCCGCGGGTTCTTCACCTTGAGCGAGCGGACGACCGTGGCGAAGCGCTTGGCCCCCACGATCACCGTGCCGAGCTTGACCGTCCGCCGGCCGAGCCGGCCGCTGAGGGTGACCCGCTCGGCGCGCTCGCCGTAGTTGCGCAGGGTCGTGCGGTAGGTCACCGTCGCGTCGCACGTCGCGCACGGGAGGTCGGGGCGGACGTTGACCGTGTTGAAGTCGATGCGGTCGATCTTGCGCAGGTAGACCTCGCGCAGCAGGCCGCCGTAGTTCCACCAGCCGCCGGTCGGCGTCCCGGTGGTCGACAGGCCCGAGGGCGGGAAGTCGGTCGGGAAGCGGCGGCTGTCGACGCGCATGACCAGCCGGTTGGTGCCCGAGCGCTTGAGCGTCGAGGCCGGGACGCGCACCTCGAAGGGCAGGTAGGCGCCGGTGTTCTTGCCGATGAGGCTGCCGTTGAGGTAGATCCGCGCCCTGTAGTTCACCGACTCGAACCGGACGACCCACGACAGGCGCCGGGCGGCGGAGGGCAGCTTGAAGTCCTTGCGGTACCAGCCGACGCCGCCGGCGAAGCTCGCGTCGCTGGAGTCCTGCGCGTTCCATGCGTTGGGCACCGCCACCGGGGTCCAGCCCGCGGTCGCCGGGTCCCGCGCCCAGCCGTCCTTCTGGCCCTGGTCGTTGGGGTCCAGGCGCAGCAGCCACTGACCGCCCATCAGGTACTTGCCGGTGTTGCCGCCGTCGTAGAGGGCGTTGGTGGTCAGCCCGTCGGACTGCGCCCACGCGGAGGCGGGCAGCAGGACGGCGGCGGCGAACGTCAGCAGGAGGCAGCGGCGCAGCATGGCGAGGGGTCGGAACACGGTCGGGGACGGAGGGATGCGGTCGCGGGGCCTCAGCACGACCCCTCGTTGTCCGCCAGCGGCGCCCGCAGGCGCACCAGCTCGATCGACCGGTCCCACAGGCTACCCCCGCGCCGGACGAGCACGCACTGCACGAACGGCCGCGAGGTGACGCCGTGGACCCACACGACGCGGGTCCAGCCCTCGGCGCCGCCGAGCGCGTAGGCGGTGTCGGAGTCCAGCCGCGCGATCTTCACGGCGCCGGGGCCGCGCACGCGCTGGACGAACGAGCAGCCGTCGTCGCAGCGCTGCACGAGCCGCTGCACGGCGGCGGCGTCGCCGCGGGCCTCGGCGCGCAGGACGTCGGCGATGCGGTCGCGCTCGCGGGACTCGGTGCTCAGGAACGCGGCCAGGGCCACGCCGGCGGCGCCGACCACCACGACGGCGACGGCGACGAGCAGGAGCGTCCGGCGGCGGCGCACCGCGGGGACCCTACGCGGCGCGCGTGACGGCTCACGCCGCCTCGAAGTGCCCCTCGCCGCCGTTGAGCTCCAGGAAGCGGCGCACGGACCGCTCCTGGTTCTCGAGCCGCTCGGCCATCTCGCGGGCGTGGTCGGCGGCGCGGTCGAGGAAGTCCTCCAGGCACGCCTCGGGGTCGTCGGGCAGCGGGTAGACGTGGGCGACGTCCTGCTGCGCGCACGCGATGCCCATCGGCGGGCGCCCCTCGGCGAGCGTCCGCGCGCCGCAGACCGGGACGACGTAGAGCTGCTTGTCGGGCGCGGCCAGCGCGACGGGCATGAGCCGGTGGGCGGGCAGCTGCACGTCGAGGTCCACGGTGCGCAGGACGGCGACCTGCGACTCGGCGACGTCGCGCAGCGGCGCGGCCCAGATCGCCAGCACGGTGTCGGCGGCCTGCAGGGCGTCGCGCAGCACGCGGGCCTGGCCGGCGTAGGCCTCCTCCGCCTCCTCGCGGCAGCTCGCGTCGGCCAGGTCGAGGTCGCAGGGGACCCGCAGCAGGTCGCGCGCGCCGACCTGGTCGCCCTCGCCGTGGCCGCCGTTGGCGACGTAGGTCTGGATCGTCCCGAGGTCGCGCCGTCCGTGGAAGACGACCGTCAGCTTCTCGGCCAGGGCCAGGCCGCCGACCTTCAGCGCGACCGCAGCGGACGCCTCCGGGTCGATCAGGGCCCGGCGCAGGAGCTCGTCGGCGTGGTGCTGCTCGTCCAAAAGGCGACCTCGTTGTCGATGGCTTACCCGGAATGATCGGCTGATCGGCCGTTGGCACACAAGAGGGTGGGAGTGCCAGTCGTGTTCGGCATCCCGCGGCCGGGTAGGTTCGGAGCACCATGAAGGTGCTCTACAAGCCGTTCGGCATCGTGCTCGGCATCCTCGCCGGCCTGCTCTCCAAGAAGCTCTTCGAGGCCGTCTGGGGCGTGTTCGACAAGGAGGAGCCGCCCAAGCCGACGACCCTCGAGGCGACCTGGCCCAAGGTGCTCGGCGCCGCGGCCGTCCAGGGCGTGACGTTCAAGGTCACGCGCGCCGCCGTCGACCGCGTCGGCGCCAAGGGCTGGGACCACCTGTTCGGCGTCTGGCCCGGCGACAAGCACCAGGAGAAGTCGCAGGCCGCCGAGGTCGTCCGCTAGCCGCCCGGCGGCGGGTCCGGGTAGGGCAACAGCACGCTGCCGGCGCTGCGCGCGCCGGTGGTGCGGACGTCGAGCAGGATCGTCAGCCCCCGCTTCGGCCGCTGCAGGGTCGCGCGATGGCCGGTGCCGGCGGTCGTGCCGGCGCGCACCGGCGACCNNNNACCGCCACGTCCGCGGCGCGCACGAGCTGATGCGCCCGCAGGGCACGAGATCGGTCTGGGCGACCGCGTCGCGGGCCACACCGGCCTCCCACGACCACTGGGGGCGGATGCGGCTCGGCGAGAAGGCGGGGATGTCGAGCCGCAGCTCGCGCAGGTCCAGGCCACCCGACGGCGCCTGCGTGAGGCCGTACCAGCGGCCGGCGGTGAAGCCGGTCCACGCCGTCGCGCGCAGCAGGACCTCGCCGTAGCGGTCGCCGTCGCCGCCGGGCGCGACGACGCCGGCCCCGACGGCGGTCGCCGCCCGCACGGTCAGCGTCCGCTCGCGCCGCACGGTCGTCCCGGCGGGCAGGCGGACCGGCAGCCGCAGCGCGGGCGGGCACATGGGGTTGGCGGGCGAGCCGCCCGCGCAGCGCCCGACGTGCAGCACGACCGTCTGCGCTCGCCCGGTCGCCTTGGCGCTCAGCCGCACGCCGATCCGCAGGCGCCCGCCGGCGACGCGCGTCGTGCGCAGCTGCAGCCGGCGCAGGACGACCCCGCGGTGGAACGACGCCGTCGCGCGGACGTGCGGGCGGTGGGCCGGGTCGCGGACCGGCTCGGGCGGGGGCGCGGCGGCGAGCACCTCAGGCCCCTCCCCCGCCGCGGAGGATCAGCCCGCGCTCGCGCAGGTCCTCGACGGCGTCCTCGAACGCGGCGAAGTCGCGGGCGAGCAGGAGCCGCAGCGGGCGGCCGTCGTTGGCGCGCAGCCACCGGCGCAGCACCGCGGTGTCGATCCCGTCGGTGAGCGCGAGCAGGATCCCCACCTCGGGCCGGTGGCCGAGCTCGCCGCCGAGCAGCGTCAGCGGGTCGACGTCGAGGATCTGCAGGAGCTCGTCCTCGCTGAGGCCGAGGCGCTCCTGCAGGACGGCGGCGGCGGTGCTCGTGATCAGAACAGCTGGTTCTCGCCGCCGAAGACCTCGGAGACCGAGTCGTCGGTGAAGATGCGGCGGATCGAGTCGGTCAGCAGCTCGGCGCACGAGAGCACCCGGATGTTGTCCGGCGCTCCGGGCCGCAGCGGGATCGTGTCGGTGACGACGATCTGCTCGAAGCCCGCGGCGGCGAGGTTCTCGTAGGCGTCGCCGCTGAACACGGGGTGCGTGGCCGCGGCGTAGATGCGCGAGGCCCCCTCGTCGAGGACGGTCTGCGCGGCCGCCTTCAGCGTGCCGGCGGTGTCGATGAGGTCGTCGACGATGACGGCGGTCTTGTCCTTGACGTCGCCGATGACGTAGCCGATCTCCGCGACCTGCTGGGCCGGGCGCTCCTTGTCGAGGATCGCCAGCTCGGCGCCGATCTTCGACGCGAACTTCTTGTTCAGCTTGACGCGGCCGGCATCCGGCGCGACGACGACGAGGTCCTGCAGGCCGAGGTCGTCGAAGTACTGCGTGAGCATCATCAGCGCCGTCATGTGGTCGACGGGGACGCTGAAGAAGCCCTGGACCTGGCCGGCGTGGAGGTCCATCGTCAGGACGCGGTCGGCGCCCGCGGCCTCGAGCATGCGGGCGACGAGGCGGGCGCTGATCGGCTCGCGCGGCGCGGACTTCTTGTCCTGGCGCGAGTAGGCGAACCACGGCGTGACGGCGATGACGCGGTGGGCGGAGGCCCCGACCGCGGCGTCGATCATCACGAGCAGCTCCATCAGCGCGTCGTTGGTGCTGACGCCCGTCTCCGGGTTGCCGCACAGCGGCTGGACGATGAAGACGTCGGCCCCGCGGATCGACTCCTCGAAGCGGCAGTACACCTCGCCGTTCTTGAAGGTCTTGAGGGTGACGGGGCCGGGCGCGAGGCCCAGCTTGGCGGCGATCTTGGCGGCCAGCTCGGGGTTCGACCGCCCCGAGAAGACCATGAGCCGCTTGTCGTAGTCGATGTTGAGGCTGGTCGCCACGGGAGCGGTCTGCGGGATGCTCACGGCGTGCTCCATCGTACGTGGCGCGGGGGACGCGTCCACGGCCGGCAGGGTGACGTCGTGGGCCGCCGCCTTCAGCGGGAGCTGGATGCTGCTCACTTCGGTGTGGTCCTCTCTCTAGGGCCGGTCCGCGTAGCCCTCGATGTTCTGCTGGCGCTCGCGCGCGATGCCGAGCGCCCCCTCCGGCACGTCCTCCGAGATGACGGATCCCGCGGCCGTGTAGGCCCGGTCGTGCAGCGTCACCGGCGCGACCAGCGTGGTGTCCACGCCGGTCTTCACCCCGGCCCCGAGCGTCGTGCGGTTCTTCGCCTTGCGCTTGGAGTCGTAGTTCGCCGTGATCGTCGCGGCGCCGAGGTTCGAGCCCGGCCCGACGGTCGCGTCGCCGATGTAGCTGAGGTGCGGGACCTTCGAGCCCGCCCCGATCTCCGAGTTCTTGATCTCGACGAAGGTGCCGGCCTTGGCGCCCTCGTGCAGGTGCGCGTTCGGGCGCAGGAACGCGAACGGCCCGACGGTGGCGCGCGGGCCGACGTGGGCCTGCTCGAGCCACGCGACGCGGACGGTGGCGCCGTCCTCGATCGTGCTGTCGACGGCGGTGACCTGCGGGCCGACGTGGGCGCCGGCGCCGACGGTCGTGGCGCCGTGCAGCGCTGTCTGCGGCTCCAGGCGCGTGTCCTGCCCGAGCGTGACGGTCGCGTCGACGTAGGTCGAGGCCGGGTCCACGACGGTGACGCCGTTGCGCATGTGCTCCTCGAGGATGCGGCGCTGGGCGATGGCGCGGACCTCGGCCAGCTGCACGCGGTCGTTGACCCCGAGGACCACCGCGGGGTCGTCGACCTGGTGGACCGCGACGCCGCGGTCCTTGAGGACGGTGAGGGCCTGCGGGAGGTAGAGCTCCTGCTGGGCGTTGTTCGTCGTCAGCTGCGGGAGGGCGTCCTGCAGCGCGCTCGCCTCGAAGACGTAGATCCCCGTGTTGATCTCGCGGATCGCGAGCTCGTCGCTCGTCGCGTCGCCCTCGCGCTTGGTCTCGACGATGCGGTCGAACGTGCCGTCCTGCGTGCGGACGACCCGGCCGTAGCCGGCGGGGTCGCCGAGCTCGGTCGTCACGACGGTCGCGGCCGCGCGGGCCTCGCGGTGCGCGGCGACCACCTCGTGGATGGCGCTCGACGCGATCAGCGGGACGTCGCCGCTGAGCACGACGACCACGTCGTCCGCGCCGACCTGCGGCATCGCGGCCTCGACCGCGCCGCCCGTGCCGTTGGGCTCGGGCTGCACCGCGGTCGTCGCGCCCTCCGGCAGCGCGCCGTCGAGGTCCACGCCCGGCGACGTGACGACCACGACGCGCTGCGCGCCGGCCTCCTGGGCGGCCAGCACGGGCCAGGCGACCATGGGGCGGCCGCACAGCTCGTGGAGCACCTTGGGCGTGGACGAGCGCATGCGCGTGCCCTGGCCGGCGGCCATGACGACGGCGGTGAACGGGGTCACGTGGGGGAAGGCTAGAACGCCGCCGCCGCTGGTGCGCATCCGGCATCATGCACCGGGCCGCTGGGGAGTGGTGTAACTGGCCAGCACGGGACACTTTGGATGTCCAGGATGGGGTTCGAATCCCTGCTCCCCAGCCTTCCGTCCGGATACGAACGTATGTTCGTGCCATGCCACGGAGGGTGCGCTTCACGGAGGAGGAGACGCGAGCGGCGGTGGCTGCGTCCCGGTCGTTCAGCGAGGTGCTCCGGCGCCTCGGGATGCGCCCGGCCGGCGGCAACCACGCGACGATCAAGAAGTACGTCGCCGCGTGGGGCATCGACACCAGCCACTTCGATCCGCACGGGGCCAGGCTCGTCGGCCTGCGCCGCACCAACGCCCCTCGCCCGCTCGCCGAGATCCTCGTCGAGCACTCGACGTACAGCCGCGGCCACCTCAAGGAGCGGCTGTTCCGCGAGGGGCTCAAGCAGCGAGCGTGCGAGCTCTGCGGCCAGGGCGAGACCTGGCGGGGCAGGCCGATGGCGCTGATCCTCGACCACGTCAACGGCGTGGCCGACGACCACCGCCTCGAGAACCTCCGCGTCCTGTGCCCCAACTGCAACGCGACGCTCGACACGCACTGCGGGCGGCAGAACGCGCGCGAGCGCGCCTGCAAGCTGTGCGGGGCGACGTTCCGGCCCAAGTACCGCGACCAGCGGCACTGCTCGCGGGCCTGCGGTGCGCGCGCGCCCTCCAGTCGCGCTCCTCGCCCCCATCTGCGCAAGGTCCCGCGCCCTCCCTACACCCATCTCGTGCGCGAGGTGCACGCGCTCGGGTGGGAGGCGGTCGGCCGGCGCTACGGCGTGTCGGGCAACGCCGTACGCAAGTGGGTGCGCCAGTACGAGCGTGAGCGGTCAGCGCAGGGCGGCGAGGAGGTCGCGGAGGTCGGCCGCGGTGAGCGGGTCGGCGAGCAGCGCGCGGGCGTCGGCGAGCGAGGCCAGGCGGCGCTCGGGGCGCAGCATGCCGAGGTCACCGCCGAGCTCGAGGGCGGCCGCGGCGACGACGTCGAAGGGCTCGCCGGCGAGCTCGAGGAGGCGGGGCTCGGGCCGGCCGAGGGCGATGAGGAACGGGCGGCCGTCCACCGCGGGCGCGCTGGAGAACAGCGTCCCGGCCTCGAGGTCGTCGCGGGCGGCGGTGACGTGGAAGTCGTCGAGGTGCGGGATGTCCGGCGCCACGAGCAGGACCGGGCCGTCGTCGCCGGCGAGCAGGCCGGGCAGCTCGGCGGCGGTGCGGGCGCTCAGGGGCTCGGCGCCGCCGGCGGCGCGGCGCGCCCATGCGACGGTGCGCTCGCGCAGGACGTGGCCGAGGTGGTCGGCGAGCTCGGGGCCGAGCCGGTCGCGGAGCTCCGGGTCCTGCGGCCGCGCGAGGCCGTCGAGGAGGACGACGCGCAGGTCGCCGCGCTGCGGTGCACCGCCGCCGGCGCCGGGCTCGGCCGCGGCGACTGCGCCGGTGCGGCCCTCGCCGGCGCCCGCGGCCCGGTCGGCCTGGGCGCCGCGCCGCGCTCCGCCGGGGTCAGTCGAAGCGGAAATGGCTCCCCACCGGCTCGGGCGTCGCCTGCAGGACGTGGGGCACCGCCGCCGTGAGCGTCGCGGCGAAGGCCTCGGGGCTCGCCTGGATGAGGCGGATGAGCTCGGACACCGGCGTCGCCTCGTCGTGCACGCCGTTGGCGTAGTCGGTGGCGTAGCCGAGCAGGGCGTAGGGGATCTCCGCCTCGCCGGCGAGGACCGTCTCGGGGCCGCCGGTCTGGCTGACGGCGGTGACGCCGCACTGCGCGAGCATGCGGATCTCCGTCCGGGTGTTGAACCGCGGGCCGTCGACGTGGCCGTAGCACCCGCCGTCGCGGGCGGCGAGGCCTGCGTCGCGGGCGCCGGCCAGGAGCGCCTGGCGCAGCGGCTCGGAGAACGGCCCCTCGTAGATCCAGTGGCCGCGTCCGGGCCGACCGGGCTCGGTGTGCAGCGTGCAGATCGAGCCGTCGCCGAGGCGGTTGGCGAGGAAGTGCAGGTCGTCGAAGACGATCAGCGAGCCGAGCTCGACCGCCGGGTCGACCGCGCCGCAGACGGTGACGCCGAGGATCGCGTCGGCGCCGAGGTCGCGCAGCGCGCTGATGTTCGCCTGGTGCGTGACGTGGTTGGACAGCCGCGGGTGGCCCTCCCCGTGGCGCGAGACGTGGAGCACCTCCGCGCCGGCGAACCGCCCCTCGGTCACCACCGCGGGTCCGAACGGCGTGGCCACCTCCGCCGGCCGCGCATCGGCGAAGTCCGGCAGCGCGTACGTCCCCGACCCGGTGATGATGCCGATGCGCATGGCGGCGGATGCTACGGCCGCGGCGCGGCGGCGCGGGTGCCGGCACCCCGCCCCACGACGACGCGCGCCGCTCGAGGAGCGGCGCGGCCGGGGTGGGGTGGATCGAAGGTCTAGGGCGCGGTCGGCTCGGCCGGGGCCGGGCCCGGGGCGCCGTCGGCCGGCGCGGGCGCCGCGGCGGCGGCCGGGTCC
>JACRMD010000243.1:0-5554 GCA_016215085.1 Solirubrobacterales bacterium
AAGCCCGCCTCGATGACGTCGTCGCCCGAGCGCCACTGCAGCGTGCCGTCGTACGGGATGAAGGTGACCGGTCGGCAGATGCCGTCGCGGACCGCGTCGGCGTACGTGTAGGACACGTCGGCCACCGCGACGCCCTCGCGGTCGTAGCGAACCCCCGGGATCGGGGTCGCGTCGGAGCGGAACGGCGTGCCGGAGAGCAGCAGCCAGCGCGCGGCCTTGCCGAACGCCGCGGCGAACCCCTCGCCCCACGCCAGCTCCTCGCCGAGGTGGTGCGCCTCGTCGGCGATGATGAGCGTCTGGGGCGAGCACTGCGACGCCCAGCGGTGCGCGGACGCCGCCGCCCGCGCGTACGTGACCGAGACGCCGTGGAAGTCCCTGGGCGGGCGCAGCTCGACCGCGTCGGGCACCAGCTGGACGCCGAGCCTGCCGGCCGCCGCGGCCCACTGGCGGGTGAGCGGCGTGGTCGGGCACACGATGGCCACGCGCTTGACGACGCCGCGCCTGAGCAGGTCGCGGGCGAGCACCAGCGACGGGCGCGTCTTGCCCGCGCCGGGCGCCGCGGAGACCAGGAACGGGCCCTCGCTCCACGAGGCCATGGCATCGAGCGCGGCGACCTGCCAGGCCCGCAGTCCGTTGCTGGCAGAGGTCGCTCCGGCGCTCACGCGGCGGACCATGTTGGGGGTCGGATCGGACGGACCGGGAAGTGGCTGCTCAGGCCCGCAATACGACCGCGTCGACCTCCACCTCGACCATGAGGCGGGGGTCGATGAGGGCGCTGACCTCGACCATGGCGCTGGCCGGCGGGGCCGTGCCGAAGACCTCCTGGTGGGCCCGCGCCACCTCCTCCCAGCGGGAGATGTCGGTCACGTACATGCGCGTGCGCACGACGTCGGCGGGCGTCGCCCCGACCTTGGCCAGCGCGGTGACGGCGACCTCGAGCGCGCCGCGCATCTGCTCGTAGGGCGTCTGCCCCGGCGCGGTGCAGCCGCTGACGTAGACGTGGTCGCCCGCGCGGACGACGCGCGAGTAGCCGACGACCTGCTCCCACGGCGCCCCGCTGCCGTGCCGCTCGATGCGGCTCAATGGCGGAAGTGGCGCCGCTTGGTGAAGACCATCGCCACGCCGGCCTCGTCGGCGGCCGCGACGACCTCGTCGTCGCGGACCGACCCGCCGGGTTGGACGATCGCCGTGCACCCGGCCTCGATCGCCAGCGCGGGGCCGTCGGAGAACGGGAAGAACGCGTCGGAGGCCATCGCGCAGCCGGCGAGGTCGCTGCGGGCCTTCTCGACCGCCAAGCGGACCGAGTCGACGCGGCTCATCTGGCCGGCGCCGATCCCGAGCGTCGCGACGTCCTTGGCGAGCACGATCGCGTTGGACTTCACGTGGCCGCAGATGCGCCAGGCGAACAGCAGGTCGCTCCACTCCTCGTCGGTGGGGCGCCGCTGGGTGACGACCTCCATCCCCTCGCGCTCGTCGCGGAAGCCGTCGCGGTCCTGGACGAGCAGGCCGCCGGTGACCTGGCGGACCTCGGGCTCGCCGAGCATCGGGTGGCGGCGCTCGAGGTCCTCGAGCAGGCGGACGTTCGGCTTGCGCGTGAGGACCTCGAGCGCGCCGTCGTCGAAGCCCGGGGCGAACAGCACCTCGATGAACTGCTCGCTGAGCTTCTCGGCGGTCGCGCGGTCGATGCGGCGGTTGAAGGCGATGACGCCGCCGTAGGCGCTCAGCGGGTCGCACGCGAAGGCGCGCTGGTAGGCCTCGATCGGGCTGGAGCCCAGCGCCACGCCGCACGGGTTGTTGTGCTTGACGATCGCGCAGGCCGGGACCTCGAAGTCGCGCACGATCGCCCGCGCGGAGTCGAGGTCCAGGATGTTGTTGAAGGAGATCTGCTTGCCGTGGTGCTGCTTGACCTGCGACAGCACGTGCATGCGCGCGCCGATCTGCTGGTAGTAGGCGGCCCGCTGGTGCGGGTTCTCGCCGTAGGGCAGGTCGACGACCTTCTCGAAGGCGCGGATGAGCAGCGGCGGGAAGTCCTCCTGCTGCTCGGCGAACCAGCGTGCGATGGCGGTGTCGTAGCGCGCCGTGTAGGCGAAGGCCTCCGCGGCCAGCGACCGGCGCGTGGTCATCGACAGCGTGCCGCCCGAGTCGCGCAGCTCCTCGAGCACGGCGTCGTAGGACTCGGGCTTGACGACGACCGCGGCGAACGGGTGGTTCTTGGCGGCCGCGCGGATCATCGTCGGGCCGCCGATGTCGATGTTCTCGATGACCTCCCCGTCGGTGGCGCCGCGCTTGGCCGCGGTGCGCTCGAACGGGTACAGGTTGACGCACACGAGGTCGACGAACTCGATGCTCTGCTCCTCGGCCTGCTGCAGGTGCGCGGGGTTGTCGCGGACGGCGAGCAGCCCGGCGTAGAGCTTGGGGTGCAGCGTCTTGACCCGGCCGTCCATGATCTCCGGGAAGCCGGTGAAGTCGTCGATCGCGCGGACCTCGAGCCCGGCCTCCGTCAGCGCGCCGGCCGTGCCGCCGGTCGAGACCAGCTCGACGCCCAGTTCGGCGAGGCCGCGGGCGAAGTCGACGATGCCGCGCTTGTCCGACACGGAGAGCAGCGCCCGCTGGACGCGGACGGCCCCGGGAGCGGTCGACGCGGCCGGGGTGGTCTCGGAGGCCATGCCCGGAAGCGTATCCCTGCGCTTGGATGGGCGGCTCGGCGGGAACGTAGCGGCCATGGCGGAGACGCGACCCGGCGAGGAGATCGAGCAGCGCCTGCAGCACGACGCCGACGAGCTCGACGAGCGCATCGACAAGCTCGGCGACCACATCGACGAGGCGCGCGGCAAGGCGGAGGCCCGGGCGGACGAGAACGAGCCGCTCGAGGAGGCGGCCGGCGACTGGGAGGACAGCGAGCCGGCCCCCAGCCCCGGCGGCGACGACGCGGAAGGGGCCTTCGACGACCCCGAGACCGCCGACGAGGAGGACGACGAGGACTTCTAGCGACCTCGGGTCGCTTGAACAAGGGGCGCCGCCCGCCGCCTCGTGGACGGGGCGTAGGCGACGGGCGGCAGCCTCGCAGTGGTTGGAGACCGTCGCGGGCGCGGGAGTTGCGCCCTAGGCGACGATCGTCCGCCGCGGGTTGCCGGGATCCCGCCGGACCCGCCCCGCCGCGATCAGCCGCACCGCCTCGGGCAGCAGCGCGTGCTCAAGCGGGCGCAGCGCCGCGAGGACCGCGTCCGGGTCGCCCGGCTCGGGAAGCTCGATGGCGCGCTGCAGGATGATCGGCCCCGTGTCGACGCCCTCGTCGACGAAGTGGACGGTGACGCCGAAGACCTTGACGCCGTGGTCGAGCGCCTGCTCGACGGCGCGGAGGCCGGGGAACGCCGGCAGCAGCGACGGGTGGACGTTGACGATCCGGTCCGCGAAGCGGCCGATGAAGCCCGCGTCGAGGATCGCCATGTAGCCGGCGAGGACGACGAGCTCGACGCCCTGCTCCTGCAGCCAGTCGGCGATCGCCGCGTCGCGCGCCGCACGGTCGGCGTAGGCGGCCCGCTCGAACACGCGCGTCGGCACCCCGGCGCGGGCCGCCCGCTCGAGCGCCGTCGCGCCGGGCTTGTCCGACGCGACCGCGACCACCTCGATCGTGCTCGGCTCGCCCGACCCGGGCTCCGCCGCCGGCCGCCCGTGCGCCGTGTCGAGCAGGGCCTGGAGGTTCGTCCCCCCGCCCGAGGCGAGGACGCCGACGCGCATCAGCGCCGCCGCCCCTTCACGCCGCGGCGAGCGGCTGCTGCCCCGCTCCCTCGCGCAGCACCGGGTACGGGCCGCCGGTCGACTGCAGCCGCCCCGACTCGAGCATCGCGTCGACCTTGGCCAGGACCGTCCGCGCGGCCAGGTGGGCGTAGGTGCCGTACTCGGGCAGCCCGTCCCACGAGTTGCGCAGCACCACCTTGGCCTTGCCGCCGCGCAGCACATCCGCCACGCGGGTGCGACCGATCGAGGGCCGGGCCCCCCGGACGACGGCGAGGATCGCCTCCTCGAGCGAGCCGTGCGACGCGCCCCCGCCGGCCGCGGGCGACCGCTCCGGCGGCGCGGGCACCAGCTCGGGCGCGCAGACGTCGCAGCACGCCACCGCGGGCGCGGGCGCCGCCGGGTCGCCGAAGTGCTGGAGGATCGCCGCGCGGCGGCAGCCCGTGCCCTCCACGAACGCCCACACCGCGCGGTACTGCCGCCAGCGCGCCTTCTGGCCCTCGGCGGCCGACGTGCGCGCGATCGACCGCGCGGCGCCGTCGAAGGCCCCGGTGATGCGGCCGCGCACCCGGTCGATCGGCGACGGCGCCGGCTGCACGACGCCCGCGCGCGCGAGGTGGCCGATGACCGCGCGCACCTGCTCGGGCTCGTCGCCGAGGTCGGCGACCGCGACGTCGAAGCGCCCGTCCGAGCCGGCGAACAGCAGCCGCTCGGCGACCAGCTCGAGCATGCCCTCGGGCACCTCGCTGCGCTCGATGAAGAAGACGTGCAGGCCCTTGTCACGTGGCTCGGCGAACAGCAGCGCCCGCGCCGGCACGCCGTCGCGCCCCGCGCGGCCGGCCTCCTGGTAGTACGCCTCGACCGACGGCGGGACGACCTCGTGGGCGACGGTCCGCACGTCGGCCTTGTCGACGCCCATGCCGAACGCGTTGGTGGCGACGACCACGTCGACGTCGCCGGCCATGAACCGCCGCTGCGCCTCGGCGCGCTCGCCGCGCGCGAGCCCCGCGTGGTAGGCGAGCACCTCGATGCCGAGCTTGCGCGCGAGGTCGCCCGCCGTGCGCTCGGCGGCCTTGCGCGTGCCCGCGTAGACGATGGCCGGGCGCGCCTCGGGCTCGGCCAGCGCGGCGGCCAGCCGCGCCTGCTTGTCGGCGGTCGTCGCACACGGGACGACGGCGAAGCTGAGGTTCGGGCGGTCGAAGCCGGTGGTGACCCGCACCGCGTCGCGCAGGCCCAACCGGTCGACGACGTCGCGCGCGACCTGCGGGGTCGCCGTCGCGGTCGAGGCGACCAGCGCCTTGGCGCCGAGCCACCGCGCGGCGTCGGCCAGGCGGAAGTAGTCGGGCCGGAAGTCGTGACCCCACTGCGAGACGCAGTGCGCCTCGTCGACGACGAAGAGCCCGATCGGCACCTCGCGGATCGCCTCGAGGAAGCCCGGCGACGAGAACCGCTCGGGCGCCACGTAGAGCAGCTTGAGCGCGCCGGCGCGTGCCCGCGCGAGCACCTCGTTGTTGGTGGCGAAGTCCTGCTGGGCGTTGACCAGCGCCGCGCGCCCCGGCGCCCGGCGCTCGAGCGCCTCGACCTGGTCCTGCATGAGCGAGACCAGCGGCGACACGACGATCGTCAGGTCGTCGCGCACCAGCGCCGGCAGCTGGTAGCACAAGGACTTGCCCGCGCCCGTGGGCATGACCACGAGCACGTCCCGCCCGGCCACGGCCGCCTCGACCGCGGCCTGCTGGCCCGGCCGGAAGCCGGCGAAGCCGAAGTGCTGGTGGAGGGCGGCGTGCAGGTCCATGAGGGGCCGACGACCATAGCGCCG
>JACRMD010000243.1:5626-6290 GCA_016215085.1 Solirubrobacterales bacterium
CCGGCCCCCGATGGTTCGGCCCCGTCGTCACGAAGTCGCTGCAGATGCGGCACGCGCGCGCGACGCCTCCATGCGCGCCTGCACCGCCATGCGGATCCCGTCGACCATCTCCTGCGGCGCCTTCTCGGGCGAGCCCGCGTCGAACGGCGGCTGGGGGTCGTACTCGATGACGAGCTGCACCGCGCGCGCCGCGTCGTCGTTGACCAGCCGCGCGACCAGGGCGAGGCCCATGTCGATGCCGCTCGACACGCCCGCCGCCGTGACGACCTTGCCCTGGAAGACCACGCGCTCGCCCGTCGGCTCGGCGCCGTACTCGCGCAGCGTCTCGAGCTCGAGCCAGTGCGAGGTCGCGCGCTTGCCCTCGAGGATCCCGGCGGCGGCGAGGAGCAGCGAGCCCGTGCAGACCGAGGTCGTCCACGTCGCGTGCTCGTGGGCCTCGCGCAGCCACGAGAGCCAGCGCTCGTCGTGCATCAGGCGGCGCGTCGCGACGCCCCCGGGGACGACGATGACCTCGGGGTGCGGCACGTCCTCGAGCGCGGCCTCGGCCAGGACGTGGAGCATGCCGTTGTCGGTGCGGACCGGCCCGGCCTGCTCGCCGATGAAGCGCACGCGTGCGCCGGGCACGCGCGAGAGCACCTCGTAGGGGCCGATCGCGTCGAGCGCG
>JACRMD010000243.1:6324-8658 GCA_016215085.1 Solirubrobacterales bacterium
TCGAGCGCGGTGAAGTCGTCGTAGACGGGGATGGCGATGTCCATGGGGTGCTCCTTGGGTCAGGCGGCGCTGCGGAAGCGCTCGCGGTAGGCGGACGGGCCGACGCCGAGGCGCCGGTGGAACGCGCGCCGCAGGACCTCGGCGCTGGAGAAGCCGACAGCGCGGGCGACGGCGTCGACGGGCCGGCCGTCCTCGAGCAGCGCCCGCGCGCGCTCGACGCGCAGGGCCTCGACGTAGGCGGCCGGCGTCATGCCGGTCTCCGCGCGGAAGGCGCGGGCGAAGTGGCGCTCGCTGAAGCCGGCCCGCGCCGCGAGCGCGGGCACGGAGAGGTCGGCGTCGAGGTGGTCGGCCAGCCAGCCCTCGAGCTCGCGCAGCGGCTCGCGGACGGCCGCCTGCGCGGCGAGGCCGGCGCTGAACTGCGACTGCCCGCCGGGCCGCTTGAGGAAGAGCACGAGCCAGCGGGCGACCTCCAGCGCGACGTCGCGGCCGAGGTCCTCCTCGACGAGCGCGAGCGCCAGGTCCATCCCGGCGGTGACGCCCGCCGACGTCCACACGTCGCCGTCGCGCACGAAGATCGGGTCAGCGTCGACGTCGATCCCGTGCTCGGCCGCGAGCTTGCCGCACCACGCCCAGTGGGTCGTCGCGCGCCGCCCCTCGAGCAGGCCGGCCGACGCGAGGGCGAACGCGCCGGTGCACACCGAGGTGACCCGTCGCGCGTGCGGCGCCGCGGCGCGCAGCCACGCGACCTCGGGAGCGTCGGCGCCCGCCCGCCGCGGGCCCGCGCCGCCGGGGACGAGGATCGTGTCGACGGCCCGCCGCGGCGGCGGCAGCGGCGCGCAGGAGAGCCGCAGCCCGTTCGTGAGCTCGACCGCCCCGCCGGTCCCGACCACCTCGATCGCGTACGCGCCGCCGACGAGGCGCGACGCGGTGTCGAAGACCTCGACGGGGCCGACCACGTCGAGCGACTGGGTCGCGCCGATGGCCACGACGACGATGCGGCGGGTGGGCATGGCGCCATGGTCGCGCCCCGCACCGGTGGCGGCAAGGTCGTCCACCCCACGAATCCCGCCACAACCAGTCGCACGAGCCGGGGCCAGGCCCCTTTGTTGCGCTCGTGTTGGGGGCCTGGCCCCCTAGGTCTTCGCGCGGACGTCGAAGGCGTCCGGGGGTGGGTCCGTTCCGGGGACGTAGTCGCGGACCCAGAGCTCGCCGGTCTCGGGGAAGACGTTGACGTCGGGGGCGCGCATGGTGGACACCATCAGCACGCGGACCGGCTCGGCGGTGTCGTTGCGCAGGCCGTGCGGGTGCGCGGGCCCGGCCGGGAAGGCGACGACCTCGCCGGGGGTGAGCTCGCGGTCGCCGTCCGCCGTGCGCAGCGTCGGGCGGCCGGCGAGGACGACGAGGAGCTCCTCGTTGGCGAGGTGCGCGTGCAGCGGGAACGTCTCGCCGCCGGGCGCGACCTCGAAGAGCGAGGCGCCGAGGTCGCGCGCGCCCGCCTGCCGCCCGACGAACGCGCGGCGCCAGCGGTAGGGCGCCTCGTCGCGCTCGAGGTCCCAGGAGGGCTCGAAGACGTTGCTCACGACGACGGCCGGCCGTGGTGGGTGCGGGCTGCGGAGCATCTCACGCGGCCGCCTCCACCAGCGCCTCGGCGAGCGCGGCCCCGAGCTCCGAGGCCTGGTCCTGGGGCTGCCACTGGACGCCGACCGCGAAGCGGCTGCCGGGGTGCTCGACCGCCTCGACGAGGCCGTCGGGCGACCACGCCGTCGGGCGCAGGCCGCGGCCGAGCCGGCGGATCGCCTGATGGTGGCGGCTGTGGACCTCCACCCGGCCGCCGCAGAGCCGGCGGATCGCGGTGTCGCGCACCGTCGCGACGCCGTGCTGCTCCGTGGCGTGGGCGGCGTCGCCGGCGCCGTCGTCGGCGATGTCCTGGTAGAGCGTGCCGCCGCAGGCGATGTTGAGCAGCTGGTGGCCGGCGCAGACGCCGAGGACCGGGAGGCCGAGGCCCACGGCCTGGCGCAGGAGCAGCGCGTCGTGGCGGTCGCGGGCGGCCGACGGCGCGCCGCCGAGGGCGACCCGCACCGGCTCGCCGTACGTCGCCGGATGGATGTCGGTCGGGCCGCTGGAGACCACGAGCGCGTCGGCGAGCAGCGCCTCGCCGCCCGCCGCGCCGCTGGGCAGGATGCGCACGCGCGCGCCGGCGCCCTCGAGCCAGCGCACGTAGGGGGCCGGGTCGTCGTCGCGGGCGACGAGCGCGACGACCGGCCGGGGATCGTCCTCGGCCAGCAGCCGCGAGAGCGCGAGCCGCGCCCGGGCCGCGCGCTTGCGCGCCGCCTC
>JACRMD010000243.1:8710-19614 GCA_016215085.1 Solirubrobacterales bacterium
CGAGCACGAGGCGGTCGGCGACCGGCAGCGTGGCCAGCGCCTCGCGCACGGCGAGGCCGTCGGCGAGGTCGAAGGCGGTGGTGCGCGGCTCGGCGGCGGCCGCCGCGGCCGCGAGGCCCAGCCGCCGGCCGCGCGTGCGCCGCCGCAGCTCGTCGATCGCCGCGTTGGTCGCGGTCTGGTGCAGCCACGCGCGGACGACCGGCGCGGCCGCGTCGCGCGGCGCCGAGCGCCAGGCGCGCAGCAGGACGTCCTGGCAGACGTCGTCGGCCGCGTGGGCGTCGCCGAGCATCCGGCGCAGCCGCGCGCGCAGCGCCGGGGTCTGGTCGTCGAGGAGCTGCTCGAAGGTCATCACCCGGTGTGACGACGCAGCGGCCCTCAACCGGACACCCGCCGTTCCCACATCTGCATCGCGCCCAGCTCGCGGTAGCCGAGCCGCCGGTAGACCGGCCGGCCGATCTGCGTCGCCTCCAGCACGGTGAGGTCCGCGCCGCCGTCCCGGGCACGGCGCAGCACGGAGCGGATGCAGGCGCCCGCCAGGCCGCGCCCGCGTGCCGGCGGCAGCGTGGCGACGAGCGTCAGCTCGGCGGTGCCGTCCTCGACGATCGCGCCCGCGCAGGCGGTCGGAACGCCGTCCACCGAGGCGACGGCGAGCAGCGCGGCGTCGTCCGGCGCGCCACGCAGCGCGACGACCAGGTGCTCGGGCGGCAGCCCGTAGGCCGCGTCGTTGAGCTCGCCGACCAGCTGCCACGAGGGCGCCTCGTCGACCTCGGCCTCCCCGGGCTCGAGGTCCATGTCGGCCAGGGGCGCCCACATGAGCTCGGGCGTGGCGTCGAGCACGTGGCCGGCGGCCGCGCACGCCCGCGCGGCGCGCTCGTCGCCCACATGGACCCACACCGTCCAGGCGTGGATCCCGGCGTCTGCGTACACGGTGGCGAGCTCGGGCAGCGCGGCCTCGAGAGCGGCCGCGTCCTCGTAGAGCACCGCGTTGACCAGCGACCGCTCGGGGCGGATCGGGCAGACGGTGACCGTGAGGCCGTCGTCGCGCTCGGTGCACGACGCGGTCGGCGACGCGGCGCCGACGAAGCGGTAGAAGGCACGCTGGGCGGCGCGGTGGCGACGGAGCACCTCGCGCTCGTCCATGGCCTACACCTTGGCGAGCGGGAGCTCGAACGCGTCCTTGGACTGCGCGTCGTGCGTGCCGGCCAGCGGGTACTCGCCGGAGAAGCACGCGTCGCAGTGGCGCGCCCGATCGCCGCGCACCGCCTCGTAGACGCCCTCGAGCGACAGGTACGCCAGCGAGTCGGCGCCGAGCTCGGCGGCGACCTCCTCCGGCGTCCGGCCGTGGGCGATCATCTCCTCGCGCGAGCTCATGTCGATGCCGTAGTGGCACGGGTGCTTGATCGG
This sequence comes from Solirubrobacterales bacterium, assembly GCA_016215085.1. Taxonomy (GTDB): domain Bacteria; phylum Actinomycetota; class Thermoleophilia; order Solirubrobacterales; family Solirubrobacteraceae; genus Baekduia. Next base: position 10,115 of record JACRMD010000243.1, read on the forward strand.
CGGCGCGGAGATGCGCATGTGCACCTCGGCCGCGCCCGCGTCGCGCAGCATCTGGACGATCTGGCGCGTGGTGTTGCCGCGCACGATCGAGTCGTCGACGACGACGAGCTTGCGGCCGCCGACGATCTCGGGCAGCGGGTTGAACTTCATCCGCAGGCCGTGCTTGCGCAGCTCCTGGCCGGGCTGGATGAACGTCCGCGCGACGTAGCGGTTCTTGATCAGCCCGTCGTCCTGCGGGAGGCCGGCCGCCCGCGCGAAGCCGCGCGCCGCCGCGTTGCCCGAGTCCGGGACGGCGATGACGAGGTCGGCGTCCGGCGCCGGCGCCTCGCGCGCGAGGATCTCCCCCATGCGGCCGCGCGCCGCCTGCAGCAGCGTGCCGTTCATCCGCGAGTCGGGGCGGGCGAAGTAGATGTACTCGAAGACGCAGAACGCCTCGCGCTCGCCCTCCACAAGCTGGCGCGAGCTGATGCCCTTCTCCGAGAGCGTGACCATCTCGCCCGGCTGCACGTCGCGGAGGTAGGTGGCGCCGATGATGTCGAACGCGCACGACTCCGACGCGACGCAGTAGCGGTCGCCGAGCTGGCCGAGCACCAGCGGCCGCAGGCCCGCCGGGTCGCGGAAGGCGATGACGCGGTCGCGCACCATCGCGACGGTCGAGAACGCGCCCTTGAGCCGCGGCACGACCTCGGCCGCCGCGTCCTCGATCCGGTCGGCCGGGTGCGTGGACAGCAGCGCGGCGATGATCTCCGAGTCCGACGTCGAGGTGAACTGCACGCCCTGGGCGCGCAGCTCGGCGTGCAGCTCGACCGCGTTGATGAGGTTGCCGTTGTGGGCCAGCGCCAGCTCGCGGTTGCCGCCGCCCTGCCCGGCGCTGCGGTGCACCGGCTGGGAGTTCTCCCACTCGTTGGAGCCCGTGGTGGAGTAGCGGACGTGCCCGATGGCGAGGTCGCCGGCGAGCGCGCGGAGGTCGTGCTCCTTGAAGACCTGGTTGACCAGGCCGAGCGCGCGCTGGGTGATGATGTAGCCGCCGCGGTCGGCCGCGGCGATGCCCGCCGACTCCTGGCCGCGGTGCTGGAGGGCGAAGAGGCCGAAGTACGCGAGGCGCGAGACGTCGTGCTCGGGGGCGTAGATCCCGAAGACGCCGCACTCGTCGCGCGGGCCGTCGCGCTCGTCGAGAGAGGGCTGGAGCTCTGGCATGGGAGCCGCCGTGGCGGGCGTACGGCGGCGCCCGAAGGGTAGCAACGCGCCCGGCCGCCGCCCGCGCGCTCCCCGCACCCTGCGGGCTTTCAGCTCAGCCGGGCCTCCTCGAGGTCGAGGTCGCGCTGGATCCGGCGCAGCGCGTCGTCGGGCAGCTCGCCGCGCTCGTGGAGCTCCAGGACCGCCCGGCGCTCGGCGCGCAGGAGCTCCTCGCGCAGCTCGGTGTAGATCTCGGCGTGCTCGCGCTCGTGCTCGGCGGACTCCTCCAGCGGCGCGCGCCGCCGGGTGAGCCGCGACTCGTACATGCCGCGGATCCGCTGCGCCGCGTCGTCGTCGCCCGCGTCGCCGAGCGCAGCCAGCGCGGCCTCGGCGGCGGCGACGCGCGCGCGGTGCTCGGCGTCGTCGAGGTCGTCGCCGGCGGCGAGGCCCAGGCGCCGGATCAGCACCGGCAGGGTCAGCCCCTGCACGACGAGGTTGAGCACGATCACCGAGAAGGTCACGAAGACGATGAGGTCGCGCTGCGGGAAGGCGCCGCCGCCGTCGACCGTAGCGGGGATCGCCAGCGCCGCGGCCAGCGACACCGCGCCGCGCATGCCCGACCACCCGACGACGAGCCGCTCGGCCGGGTCGAGCTTCGGCGGCTCCTCCTTCGGGCGCCCGGGGATGAGCACCCGCAGCAGCGGCCCGACGCTGTACATCCACAGGAGCCGCAGGAGGATCACCACCAGCGCGGTGACGAGGACGGCGAGCGCCACACGGCCGGCGCTGAGCTCCTCGATCCGCCCGGCGACCTCGGCGAACTGCAGGCCCATGAGCAGGAACAGCGTCGACTCCAGCAGGAAGACGAGCAGCTTCCAGAACGCGAGCGCCTCGAGGCGCGCGCTGGCCGAGAACAGGCCGTCGCCGCGCGTGCCGAGGTAGAGCCCGACGGTGACCGCGGCCAGGATGCCCGAGGTGTGCGCGGCCTCCGCCGTGACGTAGGCCAGGTACGGCGTGAAGAGCGACAGCGCGATCTCGACCGGCGGGTCGTCGATGCGCCGGCGCAGGGCGGCGACCGCCCACCCGACGGCCAGGCCGATCGCGACGCCGCCGGTGCCGGTCAGCACGAACTCGCCGCCCGCGTCGAGCACCGAGAACGCGCCCGTGGCCGTCGCCGCGACGGCGACGCGGTAGGCCACGAGGCCGACGCCGTCGTTGACCAGCGACTCGCCCTCCACCAGCGACGCGATCCGCGGCGCGACCTGCAGCCGCTGCATGACCGCGACCGCCGCGACCGGGTCGGTCGGCGCGAGGATCGCACCGAGCACGAACGCCTCGGGCCAGGCGAACCCCGGGACGACGAGGTGCACGGCGAAGGCGACCGCCGCGGTGGTCGCGCCGACGAGGCCGATGGCGAGGATGGCGATGTGGCGCGCCTGGGCGCGCAGCTCGCGGGGCGAGGAGTTGAAGCCGGCGGCGTAGAGCAGCGGCGGCAGGAAGACCAGGAAGATGACCTCGCTCTCCAGGTGCACCGGCGGCAGCCCGGGGATGAGCGAGATGCCGACGCCGCCGGCGACGAGCACGATCGGCGACGGGATGTCGAGCCTTCGGGCCGCGCCGGCCAGCACGACCAGCGCGCCGAGCAGCGCGATGAGGACCTCCGCATGGGCCACGTCCGCAGGCGTACCCCGCGGCGGCCCGCAACCCGCGCGGCCTGGCGCCTACGGGAAGAGGGGCGCCAGCGCGCCGTGCGCGGCGCGCAGCTCGTCCAGCGTCCAGCGCTCCGGGCCGAGCTCCAGCGCGTCGCCGCCGACCGTGCCGAACACGTCGAGCGGGATCTCCTCGCCGAGGCGCTCCAGCGCCTCGCGCGAGCCCGAGACGACGAAGCCGCAGGCGTCCTCGCCGAACAGGATCTCGTCGGTCAGGAATGCGGCGTCGCCCCTGAGCCGCGCCCCGATGCCGCCCAGCAGGCAGGCCTCGGCGTTGGCGACCAGCCAGCCGCCCTCGGCGACGTCGTGGCAGGACGACAGGTCGCCGCGGCGCACCGCCTCGCGGATCGCGCGCAGGACCTTGACACAGTGGTCGAGGTCGATCTCGAGCAGCCCGTCGGGCAGCGGCTCGCCGCGCAGCTTCGCGAGCTCCGAGGCGGCCAGCGACGGCATGCGGTTCCAGCCCGCGAAGCCGATCGCGTCGCCCTCGCGCGCGAACCCCGACGGCGCCGTGCGCCGCGGGTCGGGCAGCAGCCCCACCATGCCGACGACCGGCGTCGGGTAGATCGGGCCGGCCGTGCCCTCGTTGTAGAGGGACACGTTGCCCCCGACGATCGGCGCGCCCAGCGCGCGGCACGCGTCGCCCAGGCCGCGGACGGCCTCGGTGAGCTGCCAGGCGATGTGCGGCTTCTCGGGGTTGCCGAAGTTGAGGTTGTTGGTCGTGCCCAGCGGCTCGGCGCCCACGCAGGCGAGGTTGGCCGCGCACTCCAGCGCGTTGCCGATCGTGCCCCAGTAGGGGTCGGCGGCCACCCGGCGGCCGTTGCCGTCGATCGACGTCGCCACCGCGTTGCCCTCGGGGAGCACGAGCACCGCGGCGTCGGCCTCCTCCGGCCGGCGCACCGTGCGCGACTGCACCAGGCAGTCGTACTGCTCGAACAGCGGGCGGCGCGAGGCGAGGTTCGGGGAGCCCAGCAGCGCCAGCAGCGTGTCGTGCACCGAGGCGTCGGGGGCGAGCACGGGCGCCGGCGCGTCGTAGACCGGCGCGGCCGGCTTGGCGGGCTCGAGGTCGTAGAGCGGGCAGTCGTCGACCAGGCCGGTGACCGGCATGTCGCCGACCAGCTCGTCGCCGCGGAAGACGCGGAACCGCTGGGTGTCGGTGACCTCGCCGATCGCGGTGCCGTGGACCTCCCACTTGGCGCAGACCGCGAGCACCTCGTCGAGCTTGGACGGCTCGCAGACGCAGAGCATCCGCTCCTGCGACTCCGAGACCATGATCTCGAAGGGCGCCATGTCGGCCTCGCGCAGCGGGACCTTCGCGACGTCGAGGTCGATGCCGACCTCGCCCTTGGAGGCCATCTCCGACGCGCTGGACGTCAGGCCCGCGGCGCCGAGGTCCTGCAGCGCAACGAGCAGCCCGCGCGCGAGCAGCTCGAGCGAGCACTCGAGCAGCTTCTTCTCCTCGAACGGGTCGCCGACCTGGACCGACGGGCGCTTGTCCTCGGACTCGTCGAGCTCGGCCGAGGCGAGCACCGACGCGCCGCCGATGCCGTCGCGGCCGGTCGACGCGCCGAAGAGGACCAGCACGTTGCCGACGCCCGCCGCGGCGGAGCGGATCATGTCGTCGGTGCGGGCGAGGCCCAGGGCCATGGCGTTGACCAGGCAGTTGGTCTCGTAGGGCGCCTCGAAGACGACCTCGCCGCCGACGGTCGGCACGCCGATCGAGTTGCCGTAGACGCCGGTGGCCGCGCCCTGGAACGGCTCGACCGCGCTGGGGTGGTTGTGCGACTCGACCTTGAAGGCGATCGCGTACCCGCCCCCGACGTCGACCGCGCCGGCGTTCTCCCCCGGCCCCATGACGACCGCCGGCCCCTCGGTGGGCAGCGTGCGCAGGAGCTTCTTGGAGTGCTTGTAGGCGCAGTGCTCGCTCCACAGCAGCGAGAACATCGCGAGCTCGACCTCGTTGGGCTCGCGCCCGCCGAGCTCCTGGCAGACGAGGTCGTACTCCTCGCGGGTGAGGCCCAGCGCGAGCGCCTGCTCCACGCCCGGGACGGTCATCTCAGGCAGGGACCTTCGCCTCCGCCATCGAGCGGAAGATGCCCAGGCCGTCGATCGACGGGCCGCACAGCGCGTCGACGGCGTGCTCGGGATGCGGCATCAGGCCGAAGACGTTGCGGCGCTCGTTGCACACGCCGGCGATGTCGTCCTGGGAGCCGTTGAAGTTGTGGCCGGGCGCGTAGCGCAGCACGACCTGGTCCTCCGGGACGTCGCCGACGTAGCGGCCGCTCATGTGCTTGGCCGGGATCGACAGCCGCTCGCCGCACGCGCGCGTGAACGGCGTGTCGCGGTTGACGACCTCGAGGTCGACCTGGCGGCAGACGAACCGCAGCCCCTGGTTGGGCAGCAGCGCGCCCGGCAGCAGGTGCGCCTCGGCGAGGATCTGGAAGCCGTTGCAGATGCCGAGCACCAGGCCGCCGTCGCGGGCGAACTCGATGACCGACTCCATAACCGGCGCGAACCGGGCGATGGCGCCGGCGCGCAGGTAGTCGCCGTAGGAGAAGCCGCCGGGGACGACGACCGCGTCGACGCCCTGCAGGTCGCGGTCCCCGTGCCAGAGCTGGACCGCCTCGCCGACCTTGCCCGCCGCCAGCCGCGCGTCGGCGTCGTCGCACGTGCCCGGGAAGGTGATGACGCCGAACCTCACGACGCCTCGACGACCTCGTAGTCCTCGATGAGCGGGTTGGCCAGCAGCCTGCGGCACATGTCGTCCAGCTGCGACGCGTCGTCCACGTCGAGCTCGACAAGGCGGCCGACGTGGACGTTGGAGACGCCGCTGAAGCCCAGCGCCGGCAGCGCGCGCTCGACGGCCTGGCCCTGCGGGTCGAGGATGCCGGCCTTCGGGCGGATGAGGACGCGGGCGCGCATCGTCACGCCGCGGTCCGCGCCAGCCACGCGTCGAACGACTCGCCGGTGATCTTCTCGTAGGCCTCGACGTACTTGGCGCGCGTGCCCTGCACCACGTCGTCCGGGATCTCGGGCGCCGGCGGCGTCTTGTCCCAGCCGGTCGACGAGGCCCAGTCGCGCACGAACTGCTTGTCGAAGCTGGGGACTGGCCGGCCCGCTTCCCATTGATCGGCGGGCCAGAAGCGCGACGAGTCGGGCGTGAGCACCTCGTCGCCCAGCACGAGCTCGCCGCGGTCGTCGAGGCCGAACTCGAACTTCGTGTCGGCGAGGATGACCCCGCGCTCGGCCGCGTGGTCGGCGGCGAAGCGGTAGAGCTGGATCGAGACGTCGCGCAGCCGGCCCGCGAGGTCGCGGTCGCCCAGGATCTCGGACGCCTGCTCGAGGTCGATCGCCTCGTCGTGGCCGACCTCGGCCTTCGTCGAGGGCGTGAAGATCGGCGTGGGCAGCTTCTGGGACTCGCGCAGGCCGGGCGGCAGCTCGATGCCCGAGACCTTGCCGGTCTCCTGGTAGTCCTTCCAGCCCGAGCCGGTGATGTAGCCGCGCACGACGCACTCGACGGGCAGCATCTTGAGCTTGCGCACGGCCAGCGCGCGGCCGCGCACCTCGGCCGGCACGTCGTCGGTGGCCGACACGTAGTGGTTGCGCACGATGTGCCCGGTCTTGGCGAACCAGAACACCGACAGGCCGGTCAGGACCTTGCCCTTGTCGGGGATGGTGTTCGGGTGCACGACGTCGTACGTCGAGATCCGGTCGGAGGCGACCATCAGCAGCCGGTCGCCGAGGTCGTACATCTCTCGGACCTTGCCGCTGGCGACGAGCGGGAGGTCCAGTGAGGCGGCGGTCACCGCGCGGAGGCTACCGAAGGGATCGGCGCTACCGGAGCCCGTCGAGGCGCCCGACGATCTCCCCTGCAAACCGCGTGTAGTGGCCCAGGTCGAAGATCGCGTCGAGGTCCAGCCCGAGGCCCGGCTCGGCCTCCAGGAGGTCCCGCAGCGGGGTGTGCGAGTCCCACGCCCGCTGGGCGTGCTCCTGGGTGATCCGGTAGGCCTCGTCGCGCGAGCGGCCGGCCGCCACGAGCGCCAGGAGGACCCGCTGGGAGAAGAGCGCGCCGTAGGTGATGTCGAGGTTGGCCCGCATCCGCTCGGGGTGGACGACCATGCCGCTCGCCAGCCGGGTCGCCAAGGCGTACATGTAGTCCAGGGCGATCGTCGCGTCGGGCAGGATCACGCGCTCGGCGCCCGAGTGCGAGATGTCGCGCTCGTGCCAGAGGGCGACGTCCTCGACGCCCGCCTGGGCGTAGCCGCGCAGCACGCGGGCCAGGCCGGTGATGCGCTCCGAGGTGATCGGGTTGCGCTTGTGGGGCATGGCCGACGAGCCCTTCTGGGCGCCGGCCCGGAACGGCTCCTCGACCTCGCGGACCTCGGTGCGCTGCAGGTGGCGGATCTCGGTGGCGAAGCGCTCGAGGCCGGCGCCGGCGAGCGAGATCGCCTGCAGCAGCTCGGCGTGGCGGTCGCGCGGGACGACCTGGGTCGAGGCGTCCTCGCGGCGGATGCCCAGCCGCGCCAGCACGCGGGCCTCGAACTCCGGCGAGGTGGCGGAGTAGGTGCCGACCGCGCCGCTGATGGCGCCGACGGCCGCCTGGTCGAAGGCCTGCTCGAGGCGCCGGAGGTTGCGGTCGGCCTCGAACGCGAAGCCGGCCAGCTTGACGCCGAAGGTCGTCGGCTCGGCGTGGACCCCGTGGGTGCGCCCCACGCAGACCGTGTCCACGTGCGCGCGCGCCTGCTCGGCCAGCGCGTCGCGGTAGCCGCGGGCGCCGCGCACCACGATCTCGCCCGCCTTGCGCAACTGCAGCGCCAGCGCGGTGTCGAGCACGTCGGAGGACGTGAGGCCGTAGTGGATCCAGCGGCCCGGCTCGCCCGCGCTCGCGGCGAGCACGTCGACGAAGGCGGCGACGTCGTGGTCGGTGACCTTCTCGCGCTCGAGGACCGCCTCGACCGTGAAGGTCGCCGCGCGGATGGCCTCGAGGTCGGACTCGGTCGGCCCCTCGGTCTCCTCGGCGCAGGCGACCTCGACCTGGCGCCAGGACTCGAGCTTGGCCTCGTCGGTCCAGACGGCCCCGATCTCGGGACGGGTGTACCTCGGGATCACGCGCGCAGGATGCGCAGGGCCAGGTGACCCGCGTTCTTCGCGTTGTCCAGGCCGACACAGGCGACCGGGACGCCGGGCGGCATCTGGGCGACGGACAGCAGCGCGTCGAGGCCGCCTGCGGCGGACAGGCGCGAGGACAGCGGGACGCCGATGACCGGCAGGTCGGTGTGCGCGGCGGCGACGCCCGGCAGCGCGGCGGACAGGCCCGCCCCGGCGATGATCACCTGCAGGCCGCGCATCCGCGCGTTCTTGCAGTAGTCGGCGACCGTCTCGGGGTCGCGGTGGGCGGACATCACGCGGGTCTCGTGGCGGACGCCCGCCTCGTCGAGCACCTTCGCGGCGCCCGACATGGTGTCCATGTCGGACTGCGAGCCCATGATGATGGCGACGCGGGGCGCGTCGGGCTCGGTGGCCTCGAGCTGCGTCAGCGGCTCGGGCGCGGTGGTCTGCTCGGTCTGCGGCTGCTCGGTCACCTAGGCACGCTCCACGGCGCGCAGCGCGATGTCGCGTCGCAGCTGGCGCCCCTCGAACTGGATCTGGTCGGCGGCAGCATAGGCCGCGTCGCGCGCGGCCGCGGGCGTGGCGCCCAGCGCCGTCACGTTGAGGACGCGGCCGCCGGCGGTGACGACCGCCCCGTCCTCCCGCCGGGCCGTCCCCGCGTGCGTCACCTCGACGCCGGTGGGCACCGCGTCCAGGCCCTCGATCACGTCGCCGCTCGACGACGACGCCGGGTAGCCCCTGGACGCGAGCACGAGCGTCACCGCCCAGCGGTCGTCGAACTCCAGCGACGGGATGCCCGCCAGGCCGCCGGGCCGGGTCGCGCGGTGCAGGACGTCGAGGAGGTCGGTCTTCAGCCGCGGCAGCACGCCCTGCGTCTCGGGATCGCCGAAGCGGACGTTGAACTCGAGCACCCGGACGCCGTCGTCGGTGAGCATGAGCCCCGCGTACAGCACGCCGTGGAACGGGCAGCCGCGCTCGCGCAGCAGGTCGACGACCGGCTGGTGGACGTGCGCGCAGACCTCGTCGGGATCGGGCGCGCCGGGCACCGGCGAGTACGCGCCCATGCCGCCGGTGTTCGGCCCGGCGTCGCCGTCGCCGATGCGCTTGTAGTCCTGCGACGGCGTCATCGGTACCGCGCGCTCGCCGTCGCAGATCGCGAACAGCGAGATCTCGGCGCCGACGAGGTGCTCCTCGACCACGACCGGCCCCTCGCCGAAGCGGCGCTCGTCGAGCATCTCCCGCAGCGCCGCGCGGGCCTCGGCCTCGTCCTGGGCGATGACGACGCCCTTGCCCGCGGCCAGCCCGTCGAACTTGATGACCGTCGGGTAGGCCGTGATCGCCTCCAGCCCGGCCTCCACGGACTCGACCTCGGCCCACTCCGCGGTCGGGACGCCGGCGCTGGCCATGACCTCCTTGGCGAACGCCTTGGAGCCCTCCAGACGCGCCGCGGCGGCCGACGGCCCGAAGCAGGCGATGCCGGCGCGCTCGAGGCGGTCGGCGAGCCCG
>JACRMD010000244.1 GCA_016215085.1 Solirubrobacterales bacterium
TCGGTGCGGGGCTGGTCCATCGCCCACCAAACGGCGAGCGCGCCCCGGCACCGTCACGGGGGCGCGAACCTACGAAAACTGGACCTTCCCTCCTGCGCCAGCTGTCTAGGATCCGGCGCCGCGCCCCCAAGGAGGAAGGATCCTCGTGCTCGTTCGTCGCGTCACCTCGACCGCCCTGGCCCTCGCCGTGCTCGGCGGCGGCGTCGCCTTCGCCGGCAGCGCCTCCCACAGCGTGCAGACCGGCAGCGCCGCGAAGCAGCAGTACAACACGAAGCCCGGGTGCGGGCCGTGGAAGACCGACGGCGTCGCGGGCAGCAGCGGGCGCCACACCGGGCAGCCGCCGAAGGCGCCGGACCGCGCCGACTGCCCGAAGTAGTCCGACCTTTCGGACGACGGTCCAGGTTTCGTCGACCTTGCTCAAGTCGTCCGAAAATTGGTCATCAAGCTGACCGTTCTTTGGTTAGCGTCGCCTGGCAGGAAAGGTCAAGGGCCGCGGCTTGGAAGGCCGCGGCGACACCAGGCGGGGACAAAGGAGCTACCCACCTATGAAGCGCACCATGGCCACGATGGCCGTCGCGGGCGCCCTGCTCGGTCTTTCGGCCGGCTCGGCTCTTGCGGCCGCGCCGGACGGCGCCGGCCCCTGGGCCGACAGCGTCGTCAGTTCGGACCAGGGCCTGCGGGCCGACGGCAGCCCCGTGCTGGCCACGCGTTCGGACGCCACCCAGGCACTCGGCGTCGCCGAGGACACCAACGTCGAGGGCACGTTCTACAGCCTCGGCTTCGGCGGCGAGCTCGTGCTCGGGTTCGACAACAACATCTGCAACGCCGCGGGCGCCGACTTCAACGTCGAGCTCCACGAGGTGACGCGGGAGCCGTACCCCGACGAGGTCGTCGACGTGTACGTCTCGAAGAACGGCACCGACTGGGTGCTGGCGCAGAGCGGCGTGAACAAGGACGCGCAGGTCGCGATCCCCGACGCGCTGCCGATCGCCCGCTTCGTCAAGCTGGTCGACGTCTCGGACCGGGCGGACTTCCTGCCCAACCGCGCCGACGCCGACGGCTACGACGTGGACGGCGTGAAGGCGCTGGACACCAACTGCGAGGAGCCCCCGCCGCCGCCGGACGAGAAGGACGGCAAGATGACCGGCGGTGGTCGCTTCGACTTCAAGACCGCCGGCGCCCCGAAGAAGTCCTGGGACTGGAAGAAGGGCTGGAGCTCCCTCCCGACGTGGGACGTGACCAAGGTCACCCACGGCTTCATCCTGCACTGCGACCCGACCGATGCGCCGAACCACCTGCTCGTCCACTGGGCGAAGGGCGGGAAGAACTACATCTTCTTCCTGAAGACGCTCGACGACAACACGTGCACCGATGAGCCGGGCTACAGCGAGGGCAACCCCGTCGCCGGCTTCGACACGATGGTCGGCAAGGGCACCGGCAAGGTCAACGGCAAGCCGGGCTACACGATCGAGTTCAAGCTCACCGACAAGGGCGAGCCGGGCAAGGACGACACCGCCAAGTTCCTGATCAAGGACGGCGACGGCAACGTCGTGCTCGACACCCCCGAGTCCGAGCTGGAGAACTGGTTCTGCAAGGGCGGCGGCAACCACCAGGCGCACCCCGCTCCCTGAGCAGGACCGCAGGAACCGTCACGTCTCCGTGACGCCAGGAAGGGCCCGCTCCCCTCGTGGGAGCGGGCCCTTCCGCCTTCTCCGGCCGGTTGCCTTCCGGCGCGCGCCCTGCCACGATCCGCGCTCGTGGCCGTGGCGGAGATGCTGAACGAGCGCGAGCTGGCCCGGTACGTGCAGCGCGTCGGCGACCGCTGGCCGCTGCAGCGCGTGCTGCTCGCCGGCGCCCGCGTCGACGACCTGCACGGCGCCCCGCCCCAGCGCGAGCGCGGGGTCGAGTACCTCGTCGTGCTCGTCTCCGAGCACTTCGCCGGCGTGCCGTGGCTGGAGCGGGTCTACCAGGCCGGCAGCCTCTGGGACGCCGCCGAGATGGGCGGCGCCGCCGACGTGCACTGCTACACGCCCGGCGAGTTCGAGCGCAAGCGCGACTCGCTGCCCGCGGTGCGCGCCGCCGCCGAGCGCGGCATCGAGGTGCCCGTGCCGCGCGGCTGAGCCGCCGCTCCCCAGAACTGGGCAGGCCGCGCTGGACGCGCGGCGGAGGTCCGCGGGCGAATTCTCAAGCGCGTCCGCCGGCGCTGCCGAAGGCCACCGCATGCCGACCCGCCCCCTGGTCGCCGTGCCCGCCGTCCTCGCCCTGCTGCTGCTCCCCGCCGGCGCTTCCGCGAAGGCCGGAGGCCTGGACCGCGACCACGACCGCCTGCCCGACCGCTGGGAGACCCGCTTCCACGTCCGCTCGGCCGCCGACGACGGCGACGACGATGGGCTCACCAACCGCAGCGAGTTCCTCGCCGGGACGAACCCGCGCCGCGAGGACTCCGACCGCGACGGCACCCCCGACGCCGACGAGGACCGCGACCGCGACGGCGTCGACAACGGCACCGAGCAGGACGCGGGCACCGACCCGCGCAGGAAGGACACCGACGGCGACGGCACGCCCGACGGCCGCGAGGACGCCGACCGCGACGGCCTGGCCAACCTGCTCGAGGACCGCACGGGCAACGACCCGCGCGACCCCGACAGCGACGACGACGGCATCCGCGACGGCCGCGAGAACGCCGGCCGGATCGTCTCCTTCGAGGACGACGTGCTGACCATCGCCATCGGCGGCGGGCGCACGGTCAGCGCCGTCGTCGACGACGCGACCGACCTCGGCTGCGACGCCGAGGCCGACCTCGAGGACGCGGCCGGCGACGAGGGCGTCGAGGTCGAGGACGACGGCGCGGACGCCCCCGACGAGGAGGCCGACGCCGAGGCCGCGGCCGACGACGGCGACGACGCGGCCGAGGAGGACGACGTCGTCTTCGACGAGACCTGCGGCACCGACCAGCTCGAGCCCGGCGCCTACGTGCACGAGGCCGAGCTCGGCGCCGACGAGGACGGCGAGCCCGTCTGGGAGTCGGTGTCGGTCGTCGTCGAGGACGAGGACTAGCTTCCGCGCGCACGACCGGGACCCGCTGCGCGCGCGACGACGGGGCGGCCGAGAGGCCGCCCCGTTCGCGTTCCGCGACGGCTAGCCGATGGCGACCATGCGCTCGATCGGGACGCGCGCCCGCTCGGCGATGGCCGGATCGACCTTGACCTCGCCGCTGAGGTCGCGCAGGCAGTCGCGCAGCTTCGGCAGCGTGATCATCTTCATGTAGCGGCAGGTCGCCGCGCGGTTGGCCGGCTGGAAGTCCAGCGCCGGCGCGGCCATCCGCAGCTGGTGCAGCATGCCGGTCTCGGTCGCCATGATCACGGTGCCCTCGTCGGCCTCGTGCTGGCGGGCGTAGTCGAGCATCCCGCCCGTGGAGAGCATGTGCACGCCCTCGGGGTCGATGTCGCCCGAGGCCACGTACTCCATGACCTGCGTGACGCAGCCGCACTCGGGGTGGATCAGGAAGTCCGCGCCCGGGTGCTCGGCCCGCAGACCGGTGATGTCGTCGGGGCGGATGCCGGCGTGCACGTGGCACTCGCCGTCCCACACGTGCATCGTGATGCCGAGCTCCTTCTCCACGAAGGACCCCAGCCACATGTCGGGGCCGAAGAGGATCGGGGTGTCCGCCCCGTGCTCGCGCAGGATGTGCTCGACGACCTTGACGGCGTTGGACGACGTCACGCAGTAGTCGGTGAGCGCCTTGATCTCGGCCGTCGTGTTGACGTACATCACGGTCACCGCGCCGGGGTGCTTGGCCTGCCAGGCCTGCAGCTCCTCCGGGGTGATCGAGTCGGCCAGCGAGCAGCCGGCGTCGAGGTCGGGGATCAGGACCGTCTTGTCGGGCGAGAGCACCGACGCGGTCTCGGCCATGAAGTGCACGCCGCAGAACGCGATGACCTCCGCGTCGGTCTCGGCGGCCTTGCGGCTGAGCCCGAGCGAGTCGCCGACGTAGTCGGCCGCGTCCTGCACCTCGGGCAGCTGGTAGTTGTGGGCCAGGATCACCGCGTTGCGCTCGGCGGCGAGCGCCTTGACCTCCGCGGTGAGCGCACGGATCTCCTCGGGACCGAGGTCCTTCGGCGCGGCCTGGGTCGGGGCCATGGGGAGGTTCACTGCAGGGCCTCCAGGAGCAGGGAGAGGTCCAGGGACGGGGCGGAGTGGGTGAGCGCACCCACCGAGATGCAGTCTAGCCCCGTTTCCGCGAGCGCCTTCACGCTGTCCAGGGTGACCCCGCCGCTGCCCTCCAGCTCGGCGCGGCCGCCCACCTCCTCCACGATCGCCCGCAGCTGCGCCGCGCCCATGTTGTCGAGCAGGATCCGCGGCGCGCCGGCCTCGAGCGCCTCGCGGACCTCCTCCGCCGTCCGGCACTCCACCTCGAGCGGCACGCCCGGGTAGCGCGCCAGCGCCGCGCGCACCGCCGGCCCCACGCCGCCCGCCATCTCGGCGTGGTTCTCCTTGATGAGCACCTCGTCGAAGAGGCCGAAGCGGTGGTTGGTCCCGCCGCCGACCGCGACCGCCGCCTTCTCCAGCGCGCGCAGGCCCGGCGTCGTCTTGCGCGTGTCCAGGATGCGGCAGCCCGTGCCCTCGACCGCGCGCACGTAGCGGGCGGTCAGCGTCGCCACGCCGCTGAGGCGCTGCAGGAAGTTCAGGGCGGTGCGCTCCGCGGCCAGCAGCGCCGCCGCGTCGCCGGTGACCTTCAGGACGGCCGTGCCCGGCCCCTGCCAGGCCCCCTCCGGCGCGAGCCGCTCGATAGCCGCGGTGGGATCGCACTGGCGGAAGGTCTCCTCGGCGACGTCGAGGCCGAAGACGACGCCCTCGGCCTTCTGCGTGATCGTGGCCACCGCGCCCGTGCCCGGGGGGACCGTCGCCGCGCTCGTCAGGTCGCCGGTGCCGACGTCCTCGGCGAGCGCCGAGGCGACGAGGTGCTGCACCAGGGTGGGGTCCAGGGCCATGGTCGGCGAGCATAAGGAGGACGCCATGCCCGACGCCCTCCCCCTCGACCTCGACCACTGGCTCCCCCGCCCCCAGGTCCGCACCCGCCACCGCCACGAGGCGGCCGCCGGCCAGGCCGACCTGTGGGCCGCCGCGACGTCGGTGCGCCTCGACGAGGCCGGGACGCTCGGCCGGCTCGTGCGCTGGCGGATCCCGGGCACGCCGGCCGACCAGACCTACCGCGGCCTGCTCGCCGCCGAGCCGTTCACCGTGCTGGCCGAGGGCGAGGGCTGGTCGGTCTCCGGCCTCGCCGGGCGCATCTGGACGCTGCGGCGCGACTACCCGCGCCTGGGCGACGCCGAGGCGTTCCTGGCCTGGGACCGGCCGGGGACCGTCCGCGTCCTCTTCGCCCACTGGGTCGAGCCGGCGGGCGACGGCCGCAGCGCGATCGTCTCCGAGGCCCGGGTCGCGCCGACCGACACGCGCGCTTCGCTGCGGCTGCGCGCGCTGTGGTCGCTGGTCGGGCCGTTCGAGCGGCTGATCGGCGGCGAGGCGCTGGCGATCACCGCGCGCCGGGCCGAGGAGCGAGCTGCCCCTGCCCCCGCTCCAGGCCGGCCAGCGCCGACTCGCCGGCGTACAGGGTCCGGCCGCGGCGCCGGACGCTGACCCGCAGCGCGCCCGCCAGGTGCTGGGCCGCGGCGCGCTCGAGCACGCGCCGCTCGTCGGGCAGCGGGACCGGCAGCAGGTGCGGGGCGGTGCCGTTCGCGTGGCCCTCGACCTCGACGACCGCCCCGCCGAGCGTGCGGGCCCGGAACGTCCACGCGCCGCCGTGGTGCGGGCGCACCAGCCGCAGGAGGTCGTCGCCTACCCGGACGACCAGCGAGGTCACCGTCGCGTGCAGCGGCCCGAACCCCGCGCGGCCGCCGGCGAACGCGACGCA
>JACRMD010000129.1:0-11154 GCA_016215085.1 Solirubrobacterales bacterium
CAGGGCGAAGCTCGCCACCTGCCCGGCCGGGTAGGCGCGCATCAGCCACGACCACGCCGCGAACCCGCCCAGCGTCGAGACGACGGCGATGTAGAGCACCGCGCCGATCTCGCCGGCGCTCATGCCCGCCAGCGCCGATCCCACCTCGCCCGGCCCGTCGGCGGCGAGCGAGAGCGCGAACAGCGGCAGCGGCGGGACGATCGAGATCCACACGATGAGCGCGAGCGGGTCGGACGCGGCGGCGCGCTTCATCGACAGGTTGGCCGCCGACCACGCCGCCGCCGCGCCGACGCACAGCGCGAGGCCCGCGCCGGTGACCTCGCCGCCGCCGGTGGCGCCGATCACCGCGATGCCGGCGGCCGCGGCCGCCAGCCCGGCGAGCTGCCGGCCGCCCGGGCGCTCGCGCAGCACCAGCGCGGCGAGCACGAGCGTGAACGGCGCCTGCGCCTGCAGCACGACCGACGCGAGGCCGGCGTTCATTCCGACGTCCATGCCGGTGAACAGCAGCCCGAACTTCGCCACGCCGAGCAGCAGGCCGATCGCGAGGATCGAGCGCCAGGCCGCGGGCCGCGGCAGCACGAAGGCCAGCGGCGCGAGCACCAGGAAGCGCAGCGCGCAGAGCACCAGCGGCGGCAGCTCCTCCAGCCCGACCTCGATGACGACGAAGTTCAGGCCCCAGACGGCGGCGACCGCGGCGGCGAGGGCCATGTGGCGCGGGGGCATGCGCCACAGCCTGCTGCCTGGCCGCCATCAGGTCCATCGACGAATCGTTGCCGCATCCGTAAGCTGCCCTTCACCATGGCCCTCGACGTCCGCCGCCTCCGTGTGCTGCGCGAGCTCGCCGCCCGCGGGACGATCGCCGCCACCGCCGAAGCGCTGAGCTACACGCCGTCGGCCGTCTCGCAGCAGCTCTCCACGCTCGAGCGCGAGGCGGGCGTCGAGCTGCTCGAGCGCCACGGGCGCGGCGTGCGGCTCACCGACGCGGGGCGCCTGCTGGCCCGCCACGCCGACGGCGTGCTCGCCCGGCTGGAGGCGGCCGAGGCCGAGCTCGAGGCCGCGGGCCGCACGGTCATGGGCACGCTGCGCGTCGCCAGCTTCAACACCGCCGCGCGCTGGATCGTGCCCCACGCCGTCGCCGGCCTTCTGGCCTCGCACCCGCACGTCGAGGCCCACGTCGTCGACGACGACCCGCACGCGACGATCCCGGCGCTGCGGCTGGGCGAGTTCGACGTCGTCCTCGGCCACGACTTCCCGTTCGAGGCCCCGCTGCGCGACCCGGGCTTCTACCGCGTCGACCTCTTCGACGACGAGCTGCACCTCGCGTTCGGGCCGTCGCGCCAGGGCCTGCCGGCCGACTTCGCCGCGCTGGAGGGCGTGCCGTGGGTCGCGGGCCACCCGGGGACGAGCTGCCACGGCGTCGTCGTGCACGCCTGCCACGCCGCCGGCCACGAGCCGCGGATCGTCGCCTGCTCCAACGACTACGGCGTGATCCTCGAGCTCGTCTCGCGCGACCTCGGCGTCTCGCTCGCGCCGCGCATCGCCCACCGCCTGGCGCCGCCCGGCGTCCGGCTCGAGCGGCTGGACCCGCCGCTGCACCGCCGCATCCACGCGCTCTGCCGCGCGGGCGCGGAGCGGCGCCCGATCGTGGCAGCATTCCTCGACCAGCTGCGGGCCGCCGTCGCGCGCGAGGTCGAGGGCGACGGGCGCCTCCTGGCTGCGCGGCCAGTAGCCTAGGCCGGGTCGTGCGCGTCCTCATCCTGAGCTGGGAGTACCCGCCGATCGTGGAGGGCGGGCTGGCCCGCCACGTGCGCAAGCTGTCCGAGGCGCTCGTGCGCGACGAGGACGTCGAGGTGCACGTGCTCACCCGCGGCGGCGAGCACGGGCCGCTGGACGAGGTCCGCCACGGCGTCCACGTCCACCGTGTCCGCGAGCCGCAGTACCCGCGCGCGCTGCCCGAGTTCGTGCGCTGGGTGCGCCGCATGAACGCCGACCTGCTGGCCCGCGGCGCCGAGCTGGCCGACGAGCTCTCGTTCGACGTCGTCCACGGCCACGACTGGCTGGTCGCCGTCGCCGCCAAGCGCCTGGCCGACCGCGCCCGCGTGCCGTTCGTCGCCACGGTGCACGCGACCGCGTACGTCCGCCACCAGGGCTGGGTGCACAAGCCGCCGCAGTCCGACATCCACCGGACCGAGCGCTGGATGGTGCACGTCGCCGACCAGGTGCTGGTGTGCTCGCACTACATGCGCGACCACGTCGCCGACGTGTTCGGCGTCGACGAGTCGCGCGTGTCGGTGATCCCCAACGGCATCGACCCGCGGGACCTCCAGCCGGTGGAGGACCTCGCGGCGCTGCGCGCCCGCTTCGCCGCGCCTGGCGAGCAGCTCGTCCTGCTGGTCGGCCGCCTGGTCTACGAGAAGGGCTTCCAGCTCGCGCTCGACGCGCTGCCGGACGTCATCGACGCCGTCGGCCGCGTGCGCTTCCTCGTCGCCGGCTCCGGCACGCACGAGGCCGAGCTCAAGGCGCAGGCGCAGCGGCTCGGGCTCATGGAGCACGGCACGTTCCTGGGGTGGATCGGCGACGACGTCCTGCACTCGCTCTACCGGATCGCCGACCTCACGGTCGTGCCCTCGCTCTACGAGCCGTTCGGGCTCGTCGCGCTGGAGGCGATGGCCAGCGGGTGCCCCTGCATCGTCGCCGACACCGGCGGGCTGCGCGAGGTCGTGCCGCCCGGTGACCGCGTCGGGCTGCGCTTCAACGGCGGCGACGCCGAGCACCTCGGCGTCATGATCGAGCGGATGCTGACCGACGCGGCGCTGCGCGACCGCCTGGTCGCGGAGGCCTTCGAGCACGTCCTGCGCTTCGACTGGGACGACGTGGCGCGCCAGACGGCCGAGCGCTACGGGGCGCTGCTGCGCGGCGCCCCGGTCGGCGGCCGGTCCTAGCGCGTCCGGCGCTTGACCGAGGTGGCCTTGGGCTGCCGGTGGCCGACGCCGTCGACGCCCTGCACGCGGAAGGTGTGCGTGCCCTTGCGGAGCTTGGACGCGACGAGGCGGAACGACGCGCGGCCGGTGGTCTGCGACCGCAGCACGTGGGTGACCTTCTTGGTGCACGGCCGCCGCCTGCCCTTGCTGCGGCAGGTCGTCCGGTAGCTCGTGGTGACCTTCGCGACGACGCCCGTCACGCCCGAGCTGGGCGCCGGGTCGTCGACGGTGACGTCCAGCACGCAGGTCCGGCGCGTGCAGCGCACGGTGCGCACACGGGCGTGCGGGGCCTGGGTGTCGGCGGTCGGTGCGTCGGTGGACGGCTCGGGCGCGGCGGCGGGCGGCAGGGTCGTCGGGACCGGGGCGGCCGGCGCCGGCGTGGTCACCGCGGCGCTGGGCGTGGCGGTGACGGTGACCTGCCCCCCGGGGCCCGAGGCGCGGACCTCGCAGGTGATCGGCAGGCCGACCTGCGCGTTGCTCACGAGGAAGGTGGTGGAGATGCCCCAGCTGCGCAGCTGCGTGGTGCCGCCGGTCGGGTTCATCGCCAGGAAGCGGAACTCCAGGGCGGTCGCGCCGCTCCAGTCGCCCGGGTCGCAGGTGAGGACCTCGCCGGGGACCGGGTTGCCGAGCACGGCCGGAGCGCGGGTGGCCGCCGGCGGGTCGGGGACGACGGTGGGGTCGAGCAGGAAGGCGCGGATGCTCGGCTCGGCCACCCGCGTGTAGAGCCCGGGGTAGGTCGACGACGCGCAGCCGGCCCCGGCGCTGACGATGCCCACGAGCACGGGCGCCGAGGGCGCGCCGGAGATCAGCGGGCCGCCGCTGTCGCCGTGGCAGGCGTCGGTGCCGGGCTGGCCGGCGCAGAGCTGGGACGTCGCGTCGAAGAACGTGCCGTAGGCGCTGGGGCACGCGGACGAGCGGGTGATCGTCGCCGCCTTGAGGAGGTTCGACGGCGTCTGGTTCTGGGAGCTCTCCTGGGCGGGCTCGTAGGCCTGCGTCCAGCCCCAGCCGCTGACCTGCAGCGCCGTGGCGAGCGGCGGGTCGCTGACGGCGAGCGCACCGACGGCCCGGACGCCGGGGCCGCTGAGGTCGAAGCCCGGCGCCTGCAGCGTGATGACCGCGGCGTCGTACCAGTACTTCGCGGGGTCGTAGCCCGGATGGGTGGCGACGGCCGCGACCGTGGCGTTCTGCGCGCCGTCGGCCGGCGGCTTCCACGTGTCGGTGCCCGCGCTGACGGCGAACTTCGCGAGCTCCCACGGCGTGCCGTCCTCCTTGAGGACGCAGTGGGCGGCGGTGATGACGTGGCGCGCGTCGCGGATCGTGCCGCCGCACAGGTACACGTAGGGCGGGTCGAGGACCCGGACCAGCGCCTGGTACGGGACGCCGGTCGCGGGGATCGTGCCGCCGCCGACGATGCTCCTGTCCGCGTTCGCGGCGACGGCCTGGGGGACCAGGGCCAGGGCGGACAGCAGCACGAGCGCGGTGACGCACCTACGCATGGTTGGGGTAACGGCGTGTCGGCGCCGGAACTTGAGCGCCGGGTCAACGGCGGCGGCGCTCGAGCTCGCGGCCCAGGTCGATGGCACGGACGTCGTGCTCGCCGGGGAGCTTGTCGAGGACCTCGCGCACGATCTCCTGCACGTCGTGCTCCTCGTGACCGAGGCCGTCGTGCAGCGTCTTGAGCGCGGTCCAGGTCACCTTGAGCTGTGCGGCGTCGAGCTCGAGCGGGAAGGTGGGGCGGTCGTCCACGCGCAGACCATACCTGTGCTTGGATCAGGGCCATGGCCGGCCGGCACGTGGACCACCTGCTCATCGGCGGCGGCATCGCCGCCGCGACCTGCGCCGCGACGCTGCGCGAGGAGGGTGCGACCGGGTCCGTGCTGCTCGCCGGCCGGGAGCTCGACCCGCCCTACCACCGGCCGCCGGCGACCAAGGGCTACCTGCTCGGCCGCGAGGCCCGGGCCGACGCGCTCATCCCGCTGCCCGGCGACGTCGAGGTGCTCACGCGCACGAGCGTCCTCGAGCTCGACCCGGCGGCGCGCACGGCGAAGCTGTCGACCAAGGAGGAGGTGTCGTTCGGCACCGCGCTGGTGGCGACGGGCGCGATGGTGCGGCGGCTCAACGTCGACGGCGGGCAGCTCGACGGCATCCACTACGTGCGCGCGCTGGGCAACGCCGACGCGATCCGCCGCGACCTCGACGAGGCCGAGCGCGTCGTGCTCGTCGGCGGCTCGTTCATCGCCTGCGAGGTGGCGGCGTCGCTGACCTCGATCGGCACGCCGTGCACCATGCTGATGCTCGAGCAGGAGCCGATGGAGCGCCAGTTCGGCCGGCACGTGGGCGGCGCGGTGCGCCGCCTGCTCGAGTCGCGCGGCATCGAGGTCCACGGCGGCGTCGACGTCGAGCGCTTCGCCGGCGAGGGCGAGCGCGTCGAGGGCGTCGTGCTCGCCGACGGGCGCACGGTGCCCGGGCAGCTCGTCGTCTGCGGGACCGGCGCGATGCCCGACGTCATGCTCGCGCGCAAGGCCGGCCTGGCGATCGGCGAGCGCGGCGGCGTGCGCTGCGACGCGCAGCTGCGCACGAGCGCCGAGGGCGTCTGGGCCGCGGGCGACATGTGCGAGTTCGACTCGCCGCTGCACGGGCGCGTGGTGCGCATCGAGCACGAGGAGGTCGCCGCGGCGCAGGGCCGGACGGCGGCGCGCAACATGCTCGGCGCCGGCGTCGAGCACACCGAGGTGCCGTACTTCTGGACCGACCTCGCCGACTGGACGACGCTCGAGTACGTCGGGCCGGCGGAGCGCTGGGACGACGAGGTCGTGGAGGGCGCACCCGAGGAGGGCGCCTACTTCGTCTGGTACCTGCACGAGGACCGCGTCGTGGCCGCGCTGTCGGCGGGCGGCCACGGGGACCTCGACCGGGCGCGCGAGCTGCTGGCCTCGCGCGAGCCCGTCGGGCGGGCCGGGCTCTAGCCCTGGGACTCCTGCTGGCGCCCCTCGAGGTAGTCGAGGTTGTCCTCGCGCTCGCCGATCGACTGGGCGACGGCGAAGCCGATGAGGCCGTGCAGGAGCAGCGGGAAGAGGACGAAGAAGACGCCGACCAGGCCGATCGTCGCCTCCGTGGACGTCATGGCGAGCACCGTGGACACGGCCGGGATCGTACCCGTCGCGGCGAAGCGGCGCGCGCCGGGTGACGGCACTCTACCTTCCGGTTCATGGGTCTCGGGAGGGGCTGGGCCGTCGCGCTCGTCGCGGCGGCGGGAGGCGCGCTGGGGACCGCGCCGGCGGCGTGGGGCGCGGGGGCCTCGTCGTCCCCGCGGGCGGCCTGCGACCCGATCGACCCGAGCGCCTGCCTGCACCCGTTCCCCAACGACCTCTTCACGCGCGAGGACCCGTCCACCGACACGGGCCGGCGGCTCGCGCTGGCGCGCGCGTCGACGCCGCGCAACGTGGCGGGCAGGCCGATCGCCGTCGGCGACCTCAACCGCGCCGACGGGTTCAGCCCGGGCAGCATGCTCCTCGCGCGCGTGCCGGGGCTGGACGTGCAGCGCACGGGCCTCGTCGGCCTGCGCGACCTCGCGCGCTACCGCGACCGCGCGCAGCCCGTGGTCGTGATCGACACGGCGACCGGGCGGCGCCATCCGGTGTGGGCCGAGCTCGACGCCAACCCGCAGGCCGAGGGCGACCGCATGCTGATCGTGCGGCCGGCGCGCAACCTCCTGGAGGGCCACCACTACGTCGTGGCGCTGCGGCGCATGCGCGACGCCGGCGGGCGCGTGATCCCGGCGGGCGACGCGTTCCGCGCCTACCGCGACGGCCGGGCGCGCGACGCGCGCGCCGCCCACATGGAGTGGATCTTCTCGACGCTGCGGCGCGCCGGCGTCGCGCGCGGGGACCTCTTCCTGGCCTGGGACTTCACGGTGGCCTCGCGCCGCTCGCTGGCGGGGCGGGCGCTGGCGATCCGCGACGACGCCTTCGCCCAGCTCGGCGACAGCGACCTCGCCGACCTGCGCGTGCAGGGCCGCGCGCCGGTCGTGCGCGTCAACCCCGACCTGCCCGACGGCGCGCTCTCCGGCCTGCCCGACCTCGTCGTCACGAGCCCCGACGAGCTCGATGGCGTGACCGACTACGCGGAGGGGCTGATCGCGCGGCGGGTGACCGGCACGGGCGAGGTGCCGTGCTACCTCGACCAGCCCGGCTGCCCGCCCGGCTCGCGCTTCCGCTTCCGCTTCCTGCCCGGCAGCGACACACCGCTGCGGATCCCCGGCAACACGACGCTCGCGAACTTCATCTGCCTGATCCCGCGGCGCGCGATGGAGGGCCGCGAGGCGGCGCGGCCGTCGCTCTACGGCCACGGGCTGCTCGGGGGCGCCGGCGAGGTGCAGGCCGGCAACGTGCAGGCGATGGCCCAGGAGCACGGCTTCGTGTTCTGCGCGACCGACTGGACCGGGATGTCGACCTACGACGTGCCGAACGTCGCGACGATCCTCACCGACCTCTCGCGGTTCCCGACGCTGGCCGACCGCGCGCAGCAGGGGTTCGTCAACTTCCTGTTCCTGGGGCGCGCGATGGTGCACCCCGACGGGATGAGCGCGCTGGCCGCCTTCCGGCGGCCCGACGGCACGAGCGTCATCGACACCACCAGGTTGTTCTACGACGGCAACTCGCAGGGCGGGATCATGGGCGGTGCGCTGACCGCGCTGGCGCCGGACTTCGACCGCGCGGTCCTCGGCGTGCCGGGCATGAACTACTCCACCCTGCTGCGGCGCTCCTCGGACTTCCCGACCTACGCGCAGGTGATGTACGCGGCCTACCCCGACGAGCTGCAGCGGCCGTTGATCCTGTCGCTGATCCAGCTGCTGTGGGACCGCGGGGAGGCGAACGGCTACGCCCAGCACATGACGGGCTCGCCGCTGCCGGGCACGCCGCCGCACGAGGTCCTGCTGCAGGCGGCGTTCGGCGACCACCAGGTCAGCAACTACGCCGCCGAGGTCGAGGCGCGCACGATCGGCGCGCGCATCCACCGGCCGGCGCTGTTCTCACCGCCGCGGCCGGACTGGTTCGGGCAGCTGCTCGACCCGCTGCCGGCGGGCCCGTGGCCCGGCTCGGCGCTCGTCTACTGGGACACCGGCCCCAAGCGCGTCGTCGACGGTCAGGTGCGCGGGACCGACCCGCCGCCGGTGACGAACACCGCGCCGGCCGAGGACTCCGGGCAGGACCCGCACGGCGCCCCGCGCTCCGAGCCGCTCGCGCGGGCGCAGAAGGCGGCCTTCCTGCGCGTCGGGGGGACGGTCGTCGACACGTGCGGCGGGATGCCGTGCCGTGCAGGCGGATGGCCGGGGCCGTAGGCTGGCGCCGTGCCGCTCAAGCGCCTCTTCGCCGCGCTGTACGACCGGGCGCTCGCCCCGACCGAGGAGGCCGGGCTGCGCGCGATGCGGGCCGAGCTGCTGGCGCAGGCGGAGGGCGTCGTGGTCGAGCTCGGCGCGGGCACCGGGCTCAACCTCCCGCACTACGACCCGGCGAAGGTCACGCGCGTCGTCGCCACCGAGCCCGACGCGCACATGGCCAGGCACATCGACACCGCGACCGCGCGCGTGCCCGTCGAGCGACCCCGACCGCGCGAAGTGGCAGCACCGGCTCGAGCGGCCGTGGGGGTTCGTGGGCGGCGGCTGCCATCCCAACCGCGACACGCGCGGCCTGCTCGAGCGCTCGTCGCTCGAGCTCGGCGAGGTGACCGACGCCCGGATCCCGAAGGCGCCCGCGATCGTGCGCCCCGCCGTCGTCGGCTCGGCCCGGCGCGCTTAGCAGCCGCGGACGCGGCCCTTCACCGGCGGGAGCCGGATCCGCCGCACGCCCAGGTTGTTGTCCTCGCGCTGCTCGATCAGCTCGCCCTCGGGATCGGCGCGGTGGACGAAGGCGAAGCAGCCGCGCAGCCCGGTGATCGAGATCCAGTTCTCGTGGTAGGTCTCGGGGTAGACGTCGGCCCAGCCGACCGAGGTCCCGAGCTTCATGTCGCGCCGCTTGGCCGACTGGCTGCAGGCCGGGTAGACGCGCCCGCGCGGGACGTCGCGGCCGCCGCGCACCCGGTCGAGGTCGCGGAAGCAGTACGACAGCTTGGGGCCGGTGCGCTGGAGCCGGTCGCGCGTGCCGTCGGCGTTGAGCGTCCAGAGCTCGAAGCGCGCTGCGCGCCAGTACTTCCAGTAGTGGCCCTGGCCCGGGATCGCCTTCCAGTAGACGAGCCCGGCCTCCGGGAAGAACGTGACGCCGCCGCCCGTGCGGTGGATGGCCTGGTAGGCCTCGGCGTAGATGGAGCTGTCGCCGCGGTGCGCCCGCACCTCCAGCGGCCCGCGGCCGATGTTGACGATGCGGTTCTCGGCCTGCAGGCGCAGGACCCGGCCGGCCTTCTTGACCCGCAGGTGGCTCGGCGGCGCCATCGTCAGGTCGGGGCACTTCAGCCGCAGCGCCGCGTCGTCGCACGGGTTCAGCGGCGTGGTGTCGGTGGGCTCCTGCGAGCCGGCGGGTCCGGCGGGCAGGGCGAGGACGGCGAGGAGCGCGGCCACGGGCAGGGCACGGCGGGGCGACATCCGCCCGCAGTCTGCCGAAGGCCCCCGTCGCCACGCGTCACCGCAGGGGCCTGGCCCCGCCTGCGGGGCGGGCCGATCGGGGAGGAGGAGCGCCGGCCCGCCCCGCGTGGGCCGCTAGGCGGTGGTCGCCGCGGCCTCCTGCTCGCGCGTCTGCCTGGCGATCGCGGCGAGGTCGCGCAGCGTCCAGACGCGGCCCGCGCCGCCCCATCCGCCGTCCTTGACCTCGTGGCAGATCACCCAGACGCGCATGAGCGCCTCGGGGTCGGCGGGGTCCTCGCCGGCGGCCTCGAGCACCAGGCGCGTGGCCTCCTCGACGAGACCGGCCTTGCGCTCGGTGTCGAGCGCGCCCTCGGGGACGGTGACCTCGACGCGGAAGCGCGGCCTGGCCGCCGGCCGGCCGCCCTGGTAGGCGTTGGCCGCCGGGATCCAGTGGACGTCGAGCCACGCGATCGAGCGGAAGAACTCGGTGTCGGGCGCGCCCTCCCACTTCAGGAGGGCGCCGGTCAGGCCGTCGGCCAGGCGGTCGACGGCCTCGGGGGCGAGCGAGCCCTCCGGCAGCGTCACTTCGAGCAGGGGCATGCCGCGACGCTACCGGAGTGAGTAGCTGGACGCAACCGACCGGTTGCGGCATCATTCGGGGACCATGTCCGCGCTTCCCCTCGGCTTCGGGCTCGGTTTCGTCGTCGCCGCCGCGATCGGCCCCATCTCGCTGCTGTGCATCCGCACCGTGCTGCGCGGCGCGCTGGGCGCGGGCCTCGCGATCGGCGCCGGGGCCGCCGTGATCGACGCGACCTACGCCGGCCTCGGCGCGCTCGGCGCCGCGCAGGCGCTGGAGATCGACGCGCTGCAGCTCGCGTTCGGCCTGCTCGGCGCCGCGGTGCTCGTCTGGCTCGGCGCGCGCACCCTGTGGTCGGCCTTCCGCGTCCGGCTCGGCGGGGAGGCGCAGGAGGAGGTCGCCTCACCGCGCCGCGCGTTCCTCACGAGCCTTGCGGCGACCGCCTCGAACCCGACGACGATCGCGTCGTGGGCGGCCGTGTTCGCGGCCGCGTCGACCGCCAGCGCCGTCAGTGGCACGACCGACACCGCGCTGCTGTGCCTCGGCGTCGGCTGCGGGACGCTGACGTGGTTCACGACGCTGAGCCTCGGGCTGACCGCGGTGCGCAGCCGCGTCGGCGACCGCCTGTTGAGGACCATCGACATCGGGTCGGGCCTCGGGATCCTCCTGTTCGCGGGTGTGCTGGGCACGCGCGCGGCGCGCGACGCGAGCTAGGCCTGCGGCCCCGGCGCCTCGCCGCCCTGGACGGCGGCCATGAGCAGCAGGCCGCCGTCGGCGACGTAGGACGCGCCCGTCACGTAGGAGGCCTCCTCCGACGCGAGGAACGCCACGACCGCGGCGATCTCGTCGGCGTGGCCCGGGCGGCGCGCCGGGATGGCGGGCCGCTCGACCGTGGCGGGGTCGACGTCCTCGGCCCCGGTCATCGGCGTCGCGATCTCGCCCGGCGCGACCGCGTTGACCGTGATGCCGTGCGCGGCGAGCTCCAGGGCCATCACCTTGGTCAGCCCGCCCAGGCCGTGCTTGGCGGCGACGTAGGCCGA
>JACRMD010000129.1:11160-11771 GCA_016215085.1 Solirubrobacterales bacterium
GCCGACGAGCCCGGCAGCGGCACGTGCTCGTGGACGGAGGTGACGTTGACGATCCGGCCGCCGCCGCCCGCGGCGACCATCCGCCGCGCCGCCTCCTGCGCGCACGCGAAGGCGCCGAGCAGGTCGACGGCCAGCACATCCTGGAACTTCGACAGCTCGACCTCGAGGAACGGCGTCGAGTCGCCGATGCCGGCGTTGTTGACGAGCACGTCGACGCCGCCGAGCGCGTCGGCGAGCTCGCCCACCACCCGCGCGCCCGCGGCCGGGTCGGTGAGGTCCAGCTGCCGGACCTCGGCCCGCGCGCCGTGTCCGCGAACCTCCTGTGCGGTGCCCTCGGCGCCCTCCCGGTCGCTGTTCCAGGTGATGCCGACGTCGAACCCGCGCCGCGCCAGCAGGACGGCGGTGGACCGGCCGATGCCGGAGTCCGAGGCGGTGACGATCGCGATGGGCATGGGGCATCTGCTCCCCGGAACCCGCCGCGTGCACGCGCCCAGGAGGTTCTCCGACCCGCGCGGTAGGATTAGTGGGCGCTGATCTTCACCACCAAGGCCGAGTCCGGCGTCCGCCTCCTCGTCGAGCTCGGCCGCCCGCGCGGCGCCGGCCCGGTGTCG
>JACRMD010000245.1 GCA_016215085.1 Solirubrobacterales bacterium
CCAGGAGCCGGTCCGTGGGCGTGCCGCCGGGGGTGACGTCGCCCGTGTCGAGCAGCGGGTCGGCGTAGTCGTTGTGCTCGTCCTCCTGGGGCGCGAGGTCCATGAGCGGCAGCTGCGCCGTGGCGCTCGCCGGGACCGCCCAGCCGGCCGGGAGGTCGGCGCCGGTCAGCACGACCGGCTCGGTGTCGCGGGCCGGGGCGGCCGACGCGGTGGCGGGCGCGAGGAGCGCCGCGAGGACGAGGAGGACGGCGAAGCGGCGCACAAGGGCTCAGAACGCGCGCCGGCCGTCGAACTTGCGCAGAGGTGGGTTGTCCGGACACATACAGTCGGGCTGGCCGTACCGACGCGTCGCAGCGGCAGGAGGACGATGCCCGGCCGATGCTCCTCTCCCCACGCCTCCTCGCCGCCGTGGCGGCGCTGGCGGTGCTCCCTGCCTCGGCGTCGGCCGCCGAGACCATCACCGTCGACAGCACGGCCGACCTCGTCGACGTCGCCCCGGCCGACGGCGCCTGCCAGGCCGCCAACGGCAAGTGCACCCTGCGCGCCGCGCTGCAGACCGCCAACATGGATCCCGGCGACGACCGCGACACGATCGTCCTGCCCGAGGGCACGTTCAAGCTCGCGCCCGCGGTCCCCGACGACGGCGACGACTTCCACGACACCGACAAGGCCGCCGCGGGCGACTGGGACGTCACCGAGGACGTCGTCCTCGAGGGCGCCGGCCCGGGCAGGACGATCCTCGACGGCCAGCGGCTTCCGAAGGACCCGGTGCTCGAGGTCAGCCGCGTCGGCACGACGGTCGCCGACCCCTACCCCGCCGCCGTGGAGATCTCCGGGCTGACGATCCAGGGCGGCGCGGACGGCGGGCTGGAGAACGTCGACGGGCTCGTGCTGCGCCACGCCGTCCTGCGCGACAACGTCGGCCAGAGCGCGCTCTACAGCGAGGCCGAGCACGACGTCGTGGTCGAGGACGTCGAGGTGACCGACAACGGGCGCCTGGACTCCGCGGCCGAGCCGAACATCGCCAGCGACGGGGCGGGCGTCGAGCACAGCGGCTCGGGCTGCATGACGCTGCGGCGCGTGCTCGTCGCCCGCAACAAGGGCGAGACCGGCGGCGGCGTGGCGTTCTGGAACGGCCCGGCGGACGTGATCGACTCCTCCATCTTGGACAACGTCGCCCGCGATGACCGCCTGCCCGGCAACAGCGAGGAGGCCGGCGGCATCGTCCAGGGCAACGGCGGCGGGGCGGCCGGCCGGGTGCGGATCTCCGGCTCGACGATCGCCGGCAACAGCGCCGACGGCGACGGCGGCGGGATCCTCGTGTGGAGCTGGTCGGAGCTCGAGATGGAGAACTCGACCATCTCCGGGAACACGAGCGACGACAGGACCGGCGCGCTCGGCGTCGCGGGCGGCAACGCGAAGGCGCGGCTGCGCAACGTCACCGTGGCCGGCAACACGTCCAAGAGCGCCCAGGTCGAGTGGTACGCGAACGGCAGGCAGCCCGGCGACGAGATCGTCCTGCAGGCGTCGATCGTCAGCGGCTCCGGGCCGGCGTGCGCCGCCGGCCTGACCTCGCTGGGCGCCAACGTCGTCTCGGGCACCGCGTGCGGCTTCGCCGGGCCCCTCGACGTGCAGGACGCCGACGCGCTGCTCGGCCCGCTCGGCGACCACGGCGGCCCGACGCCCACGCGCGTGCCGGCCGCGGCGAGCCCGGCCGTCGACCTCGGCGCGCCGTGCCTGCCGGTCGACCAGCGCGGCGTCGCCCGGCCGGTCGCCGGCGCCTGCGACGCGGGCGCGGTCGAGGTGGGCAGGACGACCGGCGGCGGTGGCGAGCAGCCCGGCGGCGAGCAGCCCGGCGGCGAGCAGCCTCCGCCCACGACGCCGGCGACGCCGGTGACGCCCGCGACCGCGCCCGTCACCGCCGCCGGCCCGCCGGCGGCCGCGCTGCCGGCCTTCGCGCAGGTCGTGCAGCTGCCCTCGGCACGCCGCTGCGTGAGCCGCCGCAGCTTCCGCATCCGCCTGCGCATCCCCAGGGGCGTCGCCGTCTCCAGCGCGACCGTGCTCGTCGACGGCAGGCGCGTGAAGGTCGTCAAGGGCCGGCGGCTCACCGCGCCGGTCGACCTCCGCGGGCTGCCGAAGGGCCGCTTCACGGTGAAGATCACGCTCGCCACCGCGGACGGCCGCACGATTGCCGGGTCGCGGACCTACCGGACCTGCGCGAAGAAGGTGAAGGCGAGGCGCCGCACGGGTCCGTAGCGTGCAGCGGGCCGCGTGCTCGACCTCCTCGCCGACAACCCGCTGCTCACCCTCCTGGTGGTCATCGCGCTCGGGTCGCTGGCGGGCCAGGTCCGCGTGGCCGGGGTGTCGCTCGGCGTCTCGGCCGTGCTCTTCGTCGGCATGGCCGTCTCGGCGCTCGACGACCGCCTGGCGCTGCCCGAGATCGTCTACCTGCTCGGCCTCACGCTGTTCGTGTACACGATCGGCATCGAGGCCGGGTCGGGCTTCCTCGAGACGCTGCGCCGCCGCGGCCTGCAGGTCAACCTGCTGGCGCTCACCGTGGTGACGGTCGGCGCGGTCGAGGTCGTGGTGCTCGGCGGCCTGCTGGACCTCGACGGGCCGACGGCCGCCGGCATGTACACCGGCGCGCTGACGAACACGCCCGCCCTGGCCGGCGTCCTGGAGTCGCTGTCGGGCAGCGAGGCCGCCCAGCCGGTCGTCGGGTACTCGCTCGCCTACCCGATCGGCGTGCTCGGGATCATCGTGCCGATCGCGATCCTGCAGGGCCGCTGGGCGATCGACCACACCGCGGAGGCGGCGGCCGCGGGCCTCGGCCGGGCGATCGACTCCGTCGTGGTGCGGGTCACGCGCATCGACCACCCGGTCGTCCGCGAGCTCGGGGCCCTGACCGGCACCGCGGTCGAGGTGAGCCGGATCGAGTCCGGCGGCCGCGCGGACGTCGCGCGGGCGCAGGACGCGCTCAAGGCCGGCGACGTCGTGACGCTGCTCGGCGACTCCGACGAGCTCGACGTCGCGGCCTCCTACCTCGGGGTGACGCTCCACCAGGCGCCGAGCCGGGCGCAGCTGGACTACCGGCGCATGTTCGTGTCCAACCCGAACATCGTCGGGCGCACGCTGCGCGAGCTCGCCCTGCGGCGCGAGCACGGCATCGTCATCACGCGCATCCGCCGCGGCGACGCCGACGTGCTCGCGCACTCCGACAGCGTCCTGCAGCTCGGCGACCGTGTCCGCGTCGTGGCGCCCAAGGAGCGGATGGCCTACGCGGAGGAGCTGCTCGGCGACTCCTACCGCGAGGTGTCCGAGTTCGACATCCTCACCTTCGCCGTCGGCCTCTCGCTCGGCCTGCTGCTCGGGCTCGTGCCGTTCCCGCTGCCCGGCGGCGGCCACCTCGAGCTCGGCTTCGCCGGCGGGCCGCTCGTCGTCGCGCTGGCGCTCGGCGCCGTCGGCCGCACCGGCCCGTTCGTGTGGCAGCTGCCCTACGGGGTGGGCGTGACGCTGCGCGAGCTCGGCGTCGTCCTCTTCCTCGCGGGCATCGGCACCCGCGCCGGCGGGGCGTTCGCCGACGCCTTCTCGGACCCCGACAGCCTGCTGGTCCTGGCGGTGGGTGCGCTCGTGACGCTGACCGCGTCGCTGACCGTCCTGCTCGTCGGCCGCCGGGTCCTGCGCCTGCCGTTCGGCCAGGTGATGGGGATGACGGCCGGCGTGCACACGCAGCCGGCCGCGCTGGCCTTCGCCGACGAGCAGGCCGGCAACCAGCTGCCCGACACCGGCTACGCGTCCGTCTACCCCGTCGCGATGATCGCGAAGATCGCGCTCGCCCAGATCGTGCTGGTGGCGCTGGGCTAGCCGGCTACTCGGCCGCGGCGGACTTGATGACGGCGATGGGCGCGCCGGACTGGATCGGCTCGCCCTCCTTGACCGAGAGCGTCTCGACCACGCCCGCCTTGTGCGCGGTGATCTCGTTCTCCATCTTCATCGCCTCGATGATGCAGATCAGCTGGCCCTCCTCGACCTGCTGGCCCTGCTCGACGAGGACCTTCCACATGTTGCCCTGCAGCGGGGAGACCAGCTCGTCGGCGCCGCCGGCGCCGCCGCCGCCCTTGCGCTCGCCGCGCTTGGGCGCCTTGCGGGCGCCGCCGTTGGTGGGCGCGGCCGCCGCGGCGACACCGCCGAAGGCCGGGCCGATGACCGTGACGTCGAACCGGCGGCCGGACACCTCGACGGTGTAGTCCTGGCTGACCTTCTCCTCCTCGTCCTCGGCCGGGGCCGGCGCGGCCTCGAAGGCGAGCTCCTTCAGCCACTTCTTGTCCTCGACGAGGTCGCGGCAGGTCTCGGCGTTGGCCCACTGCTCGGTGGCCAGCAGCGCGGAGTGGAAGGGGATGAGGGTCTTGAGGCCCTCGATCTCGTACTCGCCCAGCGCCCGGAGCATCCGGCGCGTGGCGTGCTCGCGGTCGACGTCCCAGACGATGAGCTTGGAGACCATCGGGTCGTACATCGGCGTGACCTCGCCGCCCGGCCCGACGCCCGAGTCGACGCGCACGCCCGGCCCGCTGGGCTCCTTGTAGTCGCCGATCTTGCCCGGGGCCGGCGCGAAGTTCTTCGACGCGTCCTCGGCGTTGATGCGGCACTCGATGGCGTGGCCCTTGAGCTCGACGTCCTCCTGGGTGACCGACAGCTTCTCGCCGGCCGCCGCCAGGATGCCCTCGCGCACGATGTCGATGCCGGTGACCATCTCGGTCACGCAGTGCTCGACCTGCACGCGGGTGTTCATCTCCAGGAAGAAGTACTCGCCGTCCTGGAACAGGCCCTCGATCGTGCCGGCGCCGACGTAGTCGACGGCCTTCGCCGCGTCCACGCCGATCTTGCCGATCCGGTCGCGCATGCCCTCGATGCCGGCGACGACCGGGGCCGGCGCCTCCTCGATGAGCTTCTGGTGGCGGCGCTGGATCGAGCAGTCGCGCTCGCCGAGGTGGATGACGTTGCCGTGGCGGTCGGCCAGGATCTGGACCTCGACGTGGCGCGGGTCGGGCAGGTAGCGCTCGAGGTAGACGGTCGCGTCGGAGAAGAATTTTTCGCCCTCGCGGGCGGCGCCTTCGAACGCGTCCTGGAGCTTGTCCTCGGTCAGCGCGACGCGGAAGCCCTTGCCGCCGCCGCCGCCCGCCGCCTTGACCGCGACCGGGAACCCGATCTCGTTCTTGGCGATCTCCATCGCCTGCTCCAGCGACTCCACCGGCTCGGTGGTGCCGGGCACGATCGGCACGCCGGCGGCCTGCATCAGCTCGCGGGCCTTGGTCTTGGAGCCCATCGCGTCGATCGCGCTGGCGGGCGGGCCGATGAACGTGACGCCCGCGTCCTCGAGGGCGCGGGCGAACGCGGCGTTCTCGGCCAGGAAGCCGTAGCCGGGGTGCACGGCCTCCGCCCCGCACTCCTTGACGACCTCCAGGAGCTTCTCGATGTTGAGGTAGCTCTCCGCGGCGGTCGGGCCGCCGAGCAGGTAGGCCTCGTCGGCCCGCTGGACGTGCAGCGCGTCGCGATCGAGCTCGGAGTAGACGGCGACGGACGCGATGCCCATCTCCTCGAGCGTCCTCATGACGCGGATGGCGATCTCGCCTCGGTTGGCGACCAGGACCTTGCTGAACATGCGGCGGCGAAGGCTACTTCAGTGCCGCCTCCAAAGGCCCGCTCACGGGGCCCTCGGGGGCCGGTGGGCTGACCTTCGAGGCCTGCTCGCCGTCCCAGAGCAGCGGCGCCGCGCCGGGGCGGGCGACGACATGCTCGACCGTGAGGTCGACGAGCCGCTGCGCCCGCGGGAACTCCGCGACGCGCGACGGATCCCACACCACCCGGGCGCGGCCGGACAGCAGCAGCAGGTCGCCGCGCGCGAAGTCGCAGAACAGCAGCCCGGCGGCCGGGTCGGCCTCCAGGTTGCCCAGCGTGTTGAACATCCCGTTGCCCCGGTAGTCGGGCCAGGTCAGGTGCCGCTCGTCGTGGACGACGACGAACCCCGGCCGCCCGCCGCGGTGGCTGGCGTCGGCGCCGTGGCCGGGCGCTCGCGTGGCGACGAAGAAGGTGTCGGCCGCGCGCACCTGCGCCGCCTGCGCGGCGTCGAGCGCCCCGCCCGTGACGGGCGTGCCGGGGCGCCGCGCGGCCGGCGCCGGCTCGCGGGCGACGATGTACTTCGGGCAGTTGGCGTACACCTGCTCGGTCTCGAGCAGCAGGCCGCCGGGCAGCGGCCGGCTGCGGCCGTTGAGGCGCATCCGCCGCCGGGTCGCCGGGTCGATGGCGAGCGCGCCGACGTCGGCCTCGCGGGCGAGCACCGGCGCCAGCGGGTCGCCGGGGACGGGCGTCGCCGCGACGTGCACCGAGCGCTCGTCGGCGTGCAGGAAGCCGGGCGGGCCGTGCAGGGCGGTCGCCCACATGCGGCCCTCGTCGTCGGCGGCACCGACGACGAGCCACGGCCGCTCGGCCAGGAAGTCCTGCGCGACCGGCGGGATCTCCGGCGGCAGGACGAGCCCCTCCACCTGCGCGCCGCTGCCGGCGCGCCGCTGGACGGCGCGCTCGCCGGGGTGCCAGGTCATCGGCCTAGAAGAAGCCGCAGGTGGGGGCGCCGGCGGTCGGCGCGGGCTGGTGGGCCTCCGCGCCCTGCGGCGCGTAGACCTCCAGGCGGATCCCGTCGGGGTCCTCGAAGAAGATGCCGCCCGAGGAGGCGCCCTCGCCGTGCGGGACGATCCCGCCGTGGTGCAGGCGCGCGCCGGCGTCCTCGACGCGGCGCTGTGCCGCCTCGACCTCGGCGATCGACTCCACCTGGAACGAGAGGTGGTGCAGGCCCGGGCGGTCGGTGGGGAAGCGGCCGTCGCTCTGCTGCCAGAGCGTCAGGACGAGGCGCTCGTCGTCGCCGAGGAAGGCGAAGCGCCGGTCCTCGTCGTCGCCGCGGCCCTGGACCGCCCAGCCGAAGACGCCGCTGTAGAAGGCGACGGAGCGATCGAGGTCGGAGACGTTGAGGCCGACGTGGCCGGTGGCGAACGTGGTGCTCATGGGGAGAGGGGTCCTTCCGAAGGCAGGGGTCAACCGGTAAACGCGAGCTTACCGGTTGCAACCGGTATGTCAAGGATTACCGGTTAGGCCGCGGTCGCGTGGCGGCGGGCCTTCTCGCGGTTGCCGCACGCCGCCATCGAGCACCAGCGGCGCGTGCCCGGGCGCGAGACGTCGAGGAACCACAGGACGCACTCGGGGTTGGCGCAGCGGCGGATGCGGTCGCCGTGGCGCTCGCGCAGCGCCACGAGCTCGGTCGCCGCCTGCCACGGGACGCGCCACGTCTCCGCGACGTCGACCTCGCGCACCGGCCCGTCGGGCCCGAGCCGGACGCGCTCGGCGCCGCGGGCCAGCACCGCGTTGACGCGCTCGCGCGCGGCCAGGTCCACCGGCGCGGTCAGCAGCGCGCGCAGCGCCTCGCGGGCCTCGACGAGCGCGGCGCGGGCGCGGCCGTCGGCGGGCGCCGCGAGCCCGCGCGAGGCCAGCCACGTGGCGACGCCGCCGTCCTCGGCCAGCAGGTCGCGCGGCCCGCCGTCCTCCACCCAGGCGGTGTTGAGGAGGTCCAGCGGCAGCGGCTCGCCGGTGAGGGGGCGCGGATCGGCCATGTCCGCGTTGCACTCTAGGCCGCAAGTTCCTGGAAGCGGGGGCGTTCCAGCCCCCATGCGCCTCCGGTCCACCGTCCTGGCCCTCTTCGCCGCCGCGCTGCTCGCACCGGCCGCCGCGACCGCCTCGCCGCCGGTGAGCTCGGACAACGTGCAGCTGCTGACCCGCCTGCCGGAGGCCGTCAGCGCCATCAGCGCGCGCTTCAGCGCCGACGGCAAGGTGATGTACGTCTCGACGGCCACGGGCCTGCTGACCTACGACGTCACCGACCCGGCCGACCCCCAGCGCCTCGGCGCGCTGCCGCTCCCGCACTTCGAGAACGAGGACGTCGACGTGGGCGACGGCGTGGTCGTGCTCACCAACGACCCGTCGTTCACCGAGCTGGGGATGATCTACGTCGTCGACGTCAAGGACCCGGCGAGCCCGACGCTGCGCTCCAGCCTGACGACGTACCTGCCCGTCGGCGACTCGCTCGGCGAGGCCCAGACCGGCAACGGCCACATCCTCAACTGCATCCAGGGCTGCAAGTACCTGTGGTCGACGGGCACCGACGAGGGCATCACGGTCTACGACCTGCGCGACCTCGACAACCCGGCCTTCCTGGGCAAGTTCGAGATGCCCGCGGTCTCGCGCAGCGAGGGCGCCGAGGCCACGCCCGGCTTCACGCACGACGTGTTCGTCGACAAGCAGGGCATCGGCTGGATCACCGGCGAGGACGGCACGTTCGGCTACGACACGACCGGGGACCCGGTGCACCCCAAGCTCGTCTACCGCTCCGACGAGGGCGTCAAGAACACGGGCGGCGGGCTCCCGCAGGACGACGGCGAGGGGCCGCTGGACTTCCTGCACCACAACTCGATCCGCACCGACATCCAGCTCGCGCAGGAGCCACTGCGGCCGCCGACCGCGGCGCCCGCCCCGGCGCCCGCCGCCGACGAGGCGATCCCGGCGTCCGGCCAGTCGCCGGCGAAGGCGCCGGCCCCCAGGCGCCACGCGAAGATCCGCTACACGAAGGCCGAGAAGCGGGCCCTGCGCCGGTGCGCGAAGCGCAAGTCGCGCAAGGCGCGCTCGAAGTGCCGCGCCGCGATCCGCCGCAAGGCCCAGCGCCGCGCGGACCGCCGGGCGGCCGCCAAGGTCCGCATGAAGCCGTCGACGACGCCCGGCGGCCTGGGCGACGTGCTCGCGGTCACCGAGGAGGACTACCTCAAGCCCGGCTGCAAGGGCCAGGGCTCGCTGCAGACCTGGCAGATCACCGGCGAGCGCAACAGCGACGGCACGGTCAAGCTGAAGATGCTCGACCAGTGGACCACCGATCTCAACGAGCTCGCCTCCAGCACC
This sequence comes from Solirubrobacterales bacterium, assembly GCA_016215085.1. Lineage (GTDB taxonomy): Bacteria > Actinomycetota > Thermoleophilia > Solirubrobacterales > Solirubrobacteraceae > Baekduia. The sequence goes on from JACRMD010000245.1 coordinate 8,992, forward strand.
GGCCGCTCGCCCGCCACGGGCAACTGCTCGGCGCACTGGTTCGACGAGGACAAGGGCCTGCTCGCGCAGGGCTGGTACGACCAGGGCGTCCGGTTCATGGACATCTCGAACCCGCGCGACATCAAGCAGGTCGGCTGGTTCATCTCGGCGGGCACCTACTGGGGCGCGTACTTCGCCCCGACCGACCCGACCCGCCAGACCGTCTACGCGCTGGACACCGCCGGCGGCATCGACGTCCTGCACATCGACCGCGGCGCGGGCCCGGGGGCGACGAAGGCCCCGATCCTCGACCGCTGGCTCACGCAGGACAGCGGCTTCACGGTGGCCAGCGAGCGCTGGGGCTTCGCCTGCCCGCTGCTCTCGCCGGGGATCGTCGCCAAGGCGCGCGAGGTCGCGCCGAGCTAGGCCCCGAGCCGGCGGCGCCGCGGCGCGGGCACGGCCAGCAGCCGGCCGGCGGCCTCCAGCGCGAGGCCCTCGACCGGCAGCGCGGCGGGGACGGGGAAGCCGACGACGAGGCCGGCCCGGCCGGGCAGCGGCGGCACGCGGCGGCCGTCGACCACGAGGGCGACGTCGCGGCCCGCGCGCGCGGGGACCCGGACGCGCAGCAGCGCGGTCGCCCCGCCGGCGTCGACCAGCTCGGCGTCCACGCGCGAGCGCGGGGCGAGACGGCTCTGGGCCAGGACGTGCAGGAAGACCGCGGCCCCGGCGAGCAGGAGGACGTCGCCGACGCTGAAGACGTTGCTGAACGGCAGGCCGGGCGGTGTCGCGAAGACGTCGCCGAGGGGCTGGAGGTGGGGGTCGCGCACCGCGGCCGAGTTGAGGAACTCGGCGTGGTCGGTGGCCAGGCCCGCCGCGGCGAGGGCGCCGGGGTCGGCGGGCATGACGCCGCCGTTGGCGGTGATCGCGATCGCGTTGAGCGCGCCCCCGAGGCCCATCGCGGCCATGCCGGGGAGCCGCAGGTTCGCGAGCACGAACAGGCCGCCGACGACGTAGGTGGCGACGTGCACGGCCTCGAGCACCTCCCGCCTCCCACCGGGCACGACCTCGATGACCACGACCTGCGCGAGCAGCGCGACCACGATCGCCGAGGTCCGGCGGAAGCGCACCGCCGCGACGAGGCCGAGGCGCCCGCCGGCGAGCACGACCGAGACGAGGACGGCGACCAGGCCGACGCCGAGGAGCATCAGGCGGCCTCCCGTCGGAGCACCGGGACGGCGGCGGTCGCGCGGCCCGCCAGCCAGGCCGTGAACCGGTCGCCGTCGACCGGCCGGCTGACGTGGTAGCCCTGGGCCAGGTCGCAGCCGATCGCCCGCAGGCGATCCCAGAGCGCGGCGGTCTCGACGCCCTCGGCGACGACGCGCAGGCCGAGCCGGCGGGCGAGGTCCACGGTCGCCGTGACGATGACGGCGTCCTGGTGGCGCTCGGCCATGCCCAGGATGAAGGACTTGTCCACCTTCAGCGAGGTGACCGGCAGGTCGCGGAGGTTGGCCAGCGACGAGAAGCCGGTGCCGAAGTCGTCGAGCGCGAGCCGCACGCCGAGGTCGCGGAGGTCGGCCAGCGTGCGCATGGCGCGGACGGGGTCGGCGGCGACCATGCTCTCGGTGATCTCGAGCTCGAGCCGCTCCGGCGCGATCCCGTGCTGCGCGAGGCGCTCCTCGACGTGGCCGCGCAGCCGGCGGTCCATGAGGCTGCGCGTGGAGAGGTTGACCGAGACGTCGAGGTCGTGGCCCGCGTCCTGCCAGCCGGCGCGCTGGTCGAGCGCCGCGTCGAGCACGACCAGCGTCAGCGGCCCGATCAGCCCGGTGTTCTCGGCCAGCGGCACGAACTCCCCGGGGGCGACGAGCCCGCGGCGCGGGTGCGCCCAGCGGACGAGCGCCTCGGCCGCGACGACCCGGCCCGTGGCGAGCTCGGCCTCGGGCTGGAAGTGCACGACCAGCTCACCGCCGTCCAGCGCGCGGCGCAGCTCGCCGGCGAGCCCGAGGCGGGCCGGGCTGTGGCGCTCCTGCCGGGGGTCGTAGACCTCGACGCCGGTCTTGCCGCCCTTGGCGACGTACATCGCGATGTCGGCGCGGCGCAGCACGGTGTCGACGTCGTCCCCGTGCTCCGGGAAGGCGGCGAGGCCGATGCTGCCCTCCACGCGCAGGGTCACGCCCTCGACGTCGACGGGCGCCTCCAGGGCGCCGAGCAGCCGGCGCGCCAGCGCGACGGCGCCGGCCAGGTCCCCGGTCTCCCCGAGCAGCACCGCGAACTCGTCGCCGCCCAGGCGCGCGACGAGGTCCTCCTCGCGCAGCGCGTCGCGCAGGCGCTGGGCCACCTCGCGCAGCAGGAGGTCGCCGTGCCCGTGGCCGAGCGTGTCGTTGATCTCCTTGAAGTGGTCGAGGTCGAGCAGCAGCACGACGGCCCGGCCGCCGTCGCGCCGGGCCAGCCGGACGGCCTCCTCGAGGCGGCCCCGCAGCAGCACGCGGTTGGGCAGGCCGGTCAGCGCGTCGTGGCGCGACTGGTGCTCGAGCTCCTGCGCCTGGCGCGCCGCGCGGTGCACGCCGGCCAGGGGGAGGGCGAGCGCGGGCAGCAGCGCGAGGCTGAAGTGGGCGGCGAGGACGGCGACGGGGGCGAGGCCGAGGGCCATGCCGGTGCTCGCCGCGACGAAGGCGAAGTCGGTGCGGAAGTAGACGTGGACCGCGTAGCCGTGGGCGAGCGCGATCACCGTCGCGACGAGGAGGCTGTTGACGAGGAAGAACACGCACCCCGCGGCGACGATGCCCGGGAGCTCGGCCGCGGCGAACGAGAGGTCGCCGGCGCGGGGGACGTCGGTGAGCAGCGCGAGCACGGCGCCGGCGGCCGCCATCGACAGGGCGTACTGCGCGGCGTTGAACCAGATCCGCAGCGGCGGCTTGCGCAGGTGGAGGTCCGCGGCGACGCCCGCGGCGAGCAGCGCCACGGTCGCCGCAAGCGGGCCGGCGTCGAGCAGGACCGCGAACGCGAAGGCGGTCGAGAGCGTGATCTCGCCCTCGGCGTCGCGGCGGAACACGCGGATCGGGACGAACTCGCCCAGCACGGCGAGCGCCGCCAGCGCGGCGGACGGCACGGCGGCGTGCGCGACAAGCTGGCCGTGGCCGGCCAGGAGCAGCACGAGCAGCGCCGCGCTGCCGGCAAGGCACACGGCCCAGACGTACGCGCTGAGCTTCCATGCGGGGGCGGGGAGCGACATCGGCGGGAACCGGCGGCGCGCCCGGGCGTCCGTGCCCGGGCGCGCCGGGGCGGTGCTCAGTGAGCGGTCACCACTTCCTGCCGTGCAGGACGGCGTCGACGGCGGCCATGACGGCTACCACTTCTGGCCGGCGCCGAACGCCTCGACGACGAGCGCGACGATCGCGACGACGCTGGCGAGGCGGGCCGTCCTGCCCTTGAGGCGGGTCATGGGCATCCCTCCTGGATCCGGCCGCCACGTCCGTGTGGCGGCATCGATCGGTGCATCGGCATGCGACGCCTGAAGCGGATGTCCAGCGGACGCATGTCCGTGCCCGCATCTGGGTTCTGGTCCGCCGCCGGACGCGCGCCGCCCGCCGGCGTCTTCCGCTTCGGGTGATGGCGCACGCGCGCGGCGGCGCCATGCTCGGTCCATGCTCAGGCTCCTGCACGACCTGCCGCCCACCGTCGTCGGCGTGGAGGCGCACGGGAAGGTCACGACGGACGACTACGACCGGGTGCTCGTCCCCGCCGTCGAGGCCGCGCTCGCCGCGGCCGGCGAGGACGGCAAGATCCGCATGCTCTACGTCCTGGGCGACGACATGCCCGACTACACGGCCGGCGCCGTGTGGCAGGACACGAAGCTCGGCCTCGGCCACCTGCGCAGCTGGGACCGCATCGCCGTCGTCACCGACGAGGACTGGCTCGAGAACACGATCCGCGCGCTCGGCTGGATCGTCCCGGGCGAGGTGAAGGTCTTCGACGACGACGAGGTGGCGGAGGCCCGTCGCTGGATCACGTCGTAGCGCGGCGCCGGAGCCGGTCGCCCGCCGCGACGAGCCCGACGGCGGCCAGCAGGATGACGAAGGGGTCGAGCGCGGTGCGGTAGCGCGGCGTCTCGACGGCCAGGAGGACGACGCTCAGGTACAGCAGCGCCGGCACGGCCCACAGCCAGGCCGGGGCGCGCCGCGCCGGCCGCGCGGCGGCGCCGACGAGCGCCAGCGCCGCGACGACCCAGAAGCACGTCACCGCGCGGTCGGCCCACGCGCGGTCGATGGTGATCGTCGCGGCCGTGGCCCGGGAGCGCTCGCGGCCGGCGAGGTCGGCCATGCGCCGCGTGTTCCACCACCACACCTCCGCGACGTAGAGCGGGTGGTCGGCGATGTAGCGCCAGGCCGTCGCGCGCAGCCGCCGGTCGAGCACCGCCTCGGGCGTGGTCCGGCGCTGCGCCCAGAAGTCCGCGTACTCGGGCACGTGGCGGATGGAGCGCCAGGCGCCGGGGTTGACCGGGTCGGTCCGCGCCTGGTCGTTGTAGGTGCCGGCGAGCGCGGAGCCGACCTGCGTGGTGAAGGGCACGAAGGCGTGCAGCTGCGAGGCGTTGCGCACCGTCCACGGGACGAGCAGGACGAGCGCCGTGGCGAGCAGCGCCAGCGGCGGCCCGAGCGCGCGGCGCGACCAGCGCGGCCGGGCGTCCCAGGCGGCGATCGCCAGGGGGACGAGCAGGATCGCGGCGTTGGCGCGGGTCAGCATCGCCAGGCCGGCCATCGCACCGGCCGCCACCGCGTAGGCGTAGCGCCGCCGGGTCGAGCGCCGGTGCTCGACCGCCAGGACGAGCGCCCCGAGGACGAGCGCGGTGAACAGCAGCTCGGACATCACCGAGCCGCCGACGACGATCAATGGGACGTAGACGGCGGCGATCGCCATCGCCACGAGCGCCACCCGCCGCCGCCAGAGCTGGGCCGCGAGCAGGCCGATGAGGGCGACCACGAGCGTGCCGACGACGACGTTGGCCTTGCGCGCCGCCTCGACGCGCTCCTGGGCGGGCGCGTGCTCGACGCCGGCCAGCCGGTAGACGCCCGCGAGGAAGTAGGGGTAGCCCGGCGGCCGGAAGGCCGTGGGGCGACCGTAGGCGACCCTGCGCGAGTAGCCCTCGCCGCGCGCCAGCGACAGCGCGTGCTGGTCGTAGTCGCGCTGGTCGTGGCGCAGCTCGTAGCCCGGCGGCGGCGCGGCGTAGAGCCCGCGCGCGACCACGGCCAGGCCGAGCACCAGGACGACGGCGAGCGCGTACCAGCCGTCGCGGCGCCGCCATGCGGCCCCGGAGC
>JACRMD010000130.1:0-12399 GCA_016215085.1 Solirubrobacterales bacterium
GACCCGGCCGCGACGCAGGCCGTCGCGGACCTCGCGCTGGCGATCGTCCGGGGCCTGGACGACGAGCTGTCAGGCGCCTAGCCGGGCGTCCAGCGAACGTCCAGGGAGCCTCAAGGGCCCCGCCGCACCGCCGATCCCAGGACCAGAGTGGTGCGCGTCAGGGACATCCTCATGCTCCTCGGGGTCTTCGCCGTGTTCGCGCTCGGCCTGCTCGCCCCCGGCGCCGCCCAGGCCCGGCCGGGCGAGGACCACCGCCCCCGCGCCGTCGGCGCGCGCATCGCCCACCCGGTGAAGGGCCCGTCGGCCCAGCGCCGTGTGCTGAGCCCGCGCCGCGTCAAGCGCCCTGCGACCCGCCGCGTCGCGACCGACCGCCGCCGCGGAGTCGCCGGCAAGCGCCACGGGGCCAAGCGCCGCGCCCCGGCCAAGAAGAAGGCCAAGAAGCACGCGCCGCGCAGGCCCGCGGCCAAGGCCAAGAAGCCCGCCGTCGCCGCCACCCCGGCGACGCCGGCCACGCCCGCGGTCCCGGCCACCCCCGCCGAGCCCGCGACCCCGGCCGAGCCCGCCGCCCCGGCGACCCCCGCGGAGCCCGCCACGCCCGCCGAGCCCGCCGCCCCGAACGTCGCCGCCGTCGGCGTCACCGTCGACGAGACCCCGGACTACGTCGCGCTGCTCTCGCGCCCCAGCGTCCCGGCCGGCGAGGTCCGCATCCAACTGCAGAACGCCGGCGAGGACCCGCACAACCTCCGCGTCATCCGCGAGGACGGCACCGGCGAGGCCGTCGACTTCCCCACGCTGGACCCGGGCACCGCGAAGGCCAGGACGCTGACGCTCGCGCCCGGCCGCTACCGCCTGCTGTGCACGCTCACCGCGCCGTCGAGCCACGACGCCGCCGGCATGCACGCGACCCTCGAGGTCACCGAGTAGCGCACGCCCGTCGGTGTGGCAAGCTGCCGCCATGCCGACGACCGAGCCGGAGCTCCTCTGGCAGCCGAGCCCCGAGCGCATCGCCCGGGCGCCGATCACGCGGTTCGCCGAGCACGTCGGACGGCCCGGCCCGTACGACCAGCTGTGGCGCTGGTCGGTCGACGACCTGGAGGGCTTCTGGGCCGCGGTGTGGGACTACTTCGGCGTCGACGCGTCCTATGACCGGGTGCTGGCGTCGCGCGAGATGCCCGGCGCGCGGTGGTTCACCGGCGCCGAGCTCAACTACGCCGAGCACCTGCTGCGCGGCAAGGACGACGGCGCGCTGGCGATCCAGCACGCCAGCGAGTCGCGTGAGCTGTCGGCGTGGACGTGGGGCGATCTGCGCGGCGAGGTCGCCCGGATCCGCGCGGGCCTGCAGGCCCGCGGGATCGGCAAGGGCGACCGCGTCGCCGCCTACCTGCCCAACATCCCCGAGACGATCGCGGCGTTCCTCGCAACGGCGTCGCTGGGCGCGCTCTGGTCATCGGCGGCGCCGGAGTTCGGGGCGCGGGCGGTGATCGATAGCTTCGCGCAGATCGAGCCGAAGGTGCTGCTGACCGTCGACGGCTACCGCTACGGCGGCCGCGACTTCGACCGCTCCGCGCAGGTGCAGCAGATCGCGCAGGAGATCGGCGCGCCGGTCGTGCGCCTGGGCTACCTGGACGGCAGCGGCTGGGAGGAGGGCTTCCTGGCCGACGGGCCGCTGGCGTTCGAGCGCGTCGCGTTCGACCACCCGCTGTGGCTGCTGTACAGCTCGGGCACCACCGGCCTGCCCAAGCCGATCGTCCACGGCCACGGCGGCATCCTGCTCGAGCAGCTCAAGAAGATGCACCTGCACCTCGACGCGCAGGCCGGCGACCGCGTCTTCTGGTTCACCACGACCGGCTGGATGATGTGGAACTTCCTGGTCGGCGTCCTGCACACCCCCGCGTCGATCGTGCTCTACGACGGCAACCCCGCCGGCGAGGTGCTCTGGGACCTGGCCGCCGACGCCGGCATCACCGTCTTCGGCACCAGCGCGGCGTTCATCGCGTCGTCGATGAAGGACGGCGTCGAGCCTGCCGCCGGCCGCGACCTCTCCCGGCTGCACGCCGTCGGCTCCACCGGCTCGCCATTGACGCCCGAGGGCTTTCAGTGGGTCTACGACCAGCTCGGCGCCGACACGTGGCTGTTCTCCACCAGCGGCGGCACCGACGTGTGCACCGCGTTCGTCGGCGGCGTCCCGACGCTGCCGGTCTACCGCGGCGAGCTGCAGGCCCGCTCGCTGGGCTGCGACGTCCAGGCCTGGGACGAGGACGGCAACGCGGTCGTCGGCGAGGTCGGCGAGCTCGTCATCGCCCAGCCGATGCCCTCGATGCCGCTGTTCTTCTGGGGCGACGACGACGGCTCGCGGCTGCGCGAGTCCTACTTCGAGATGTTCCCCGGCGTCTGGCGCCACGGAGACTGGATCGAGATCACCGACCGCGGCACCGCGATCATCTACGGCCGCAGCGACTCCACCATCAACCGCGGCGGCGTGCGCATGGGCACCAGCGAGATCTACCGCGCCGTGCTCTCCCTCGACGAGGTCCTCGACGCGCTGGTCGTCGACGTCGAGGGCTGGATGCCGCTGTTCGTCGTCCTCCGCGAAGGCGCCGAGCTCGACGACGACCTCACCAAGCGCATCGCCGCCTGCATCCGAGAGCACTGCTCACCACGCCACGTCCCCAACGAGGTCCACGCCATCAAGGAGGTCCCGCGGACGCTGAGCGGCAAGGCGCTCGAGGTCCCGGTCAAGAAGATCCTCATGGGCCAGGACCCCACGAAGGCCGCCAGCCGCGAGTCGCTGGCCAACCCGCAGGCGCTCGACGTCTTCGTCGACCTGGCGGCCGCGCGCGCATGAGCGACGCCTTCGGCCGCGGCGACGAGCCCGAGCGCGACGCCTTCGGCAACGAGGTCCGCCCCGAGGGCCACCAGTGGCTCGGCCCGCAGACGCCCGAGCCCGGGCAGCAGCAGCCGCCGCAGCAGGAGGCCTGGCAGCCGCCCGTGGCGCCGCCGGGCGCCGCCCCGGGCCGTACACCGGGCGAGGCGACCGGGGCGATGATCCTCGGCATCCTGGGCGTCATCTTCTGCCCGCTGGTCCTCTCGGTGCCGGCGATCGTGCTCGGTACGCGGGCGCGCCGCGAGATCGACGGCGCCGGCGGCACGCTGGGCGGCCGCGGCCAGGCGGTCACGGGGATCGTGCTCGGCTGGGTCGGCACCGGCTTCGGGGCGCTCGTGCTGCTGCTGATCCTCATCGGCGCCCTCGTCGCCGACGGCGGGAGCTAGGCGATCGTCCCGGCGTGGGCGAGCGCCCACGCCCACGGACCGGCCAGCACCAGCGCCAGCGCCGCGGCCGTCCGCGCCGGCGTGGCGAGCACGGCGCGCACGAGCGGCCCGACGCGCCGGCCGAGCGCGAGCAGCGCCAGCGCCGCGGCCAGGACGACCCAGCCCGCCCCGAACGCCGTCCAGGCCCCGTCGCCATGGGCGGCGAGGACGAACGCGCGGGTGGCGCCGCAGAACGGGCACGGCAGGCCGGTGGTCGCCCGGAACGGACACGCGAGGCCCGCCTCGGCGCCCGCGGCGCCGAGCGCGAACGGCGCGCACGCGACCGCCAGCGCGAGCGCCGCGGTCCGCCGATCGTCCAGGCCGTTCCGTTCGTCCACCAAGAGGGTTAGTGTCGCCCTGCACCCGCCAGAAGGACAGCACCATGTCAGTCGATCCCGTCAGCTTCCAGGACCGCTACGTCGAGCCGCGCAGCCGCGTCACGACGTTCTTCCGCCTCATCCTCGCGATCCCGCACTTCATCGTGCTCGCGTTGTGGGGCTTCGCGGTCTTCTTCGTCGTCATCGCCGCGTGGTTCGCGCTGCTGTTCACCGGCAGCTGGCCCCAGGGCATGTACGACTTCACGGCCTCGTACCTGCGCTACTCGACCTACGTGTACGGCTACACGTTCCTGCTCACCGACGACTACCCGCCGTTCAACGGCAACGCGAACGACACGTACCCGGTCACCGTACACGTCGGCCCGCCGAAGCCCGAGTACGACCGGATCAAGGTCGCGTTCCGCATCTTCCTGCTGATCCCGGTCTTCATCATCATGTACGCGATGCAGCTGATCTACGAGATCGGCGCGTTCCTCGCGTGGTTCGCGATCGTCATCCTCGGTCGCCAGCCCAAGGGCCTGCAGGACATGATCGAGCTGGGCATCAGCTACCAGCAGCGCGCCTACGCGTACGCGCTGCTGCTCAGCGAGGACTTCCCGCCGTTCACGAGCCCGCAGCCGGCGCTCGGCGAGGGCGCCGGGCCGCGCTCGCCGCTGCCGCCGTCGCCCACGACGCCCGCCGCCCCGGCCGCGCCCGAGGCGCCGACGTCGTCGTCGACCGGGATGACCGGCGGCGACCCGCTCAGCTAGCGCTGGCGACCGACCGCCGCCGCCGCGCGACGCCCGTGTCCTCCGCGGCACGGGCCACCGCGGCGGCGACGGCCGGCGCGACCGTGCGGTCGAACACGCTGGGGACGATGTAGTCCGCGGTCAGCTCCATCGGGTCGATCGTCTCGGCGATCGCCGTGGCCGCCGCGATCTTCATCGGCTCGTTGATCTCGCTCGCGCGCACGTCCAGCGCGCCGCGGAAGATGCCCGGGAAGGCCAGCACGTTGTTGATCTGGTTGGGGTAGTCCGAGCGGCCGGTGGCGATGATCTCCACCCGGCCCTCGATCTCCTCGGGCAGGACCTCGGGCGTCGGGTTGGCCATCGCGAAGACGATCGCGCGGTCGGCCATCCGCCCCACCGCCTCGGCGGAGACCGCGCGCGGCTGGGAGACGCCGATGAAGACGTCGGCGCCCTCGAGCGCCTCGTCGGCGCTGCCGCGGACGCCGCGCGGGTTGGTGAGCTCCGCGTACTCGCGCTTGACCTCGTTGAGGCCCTCGCGCTCGCGGTGGATCGCGCCCTTGCTGTCGCAGCCGACGACGTCGCGGGCGCCGGCGGCCAGGAGGATCTTCGTCACGGCCACGCCCGCCGCGCCGACGCCGGTCACCACGATCCGCAGGTCCTCCAGGCGCTTGCCGACGAGCTTGAGCGCGTTGACCAGCGCGGCGAGGGCGACGATCGCCGTGCCGTGCTGGTCGTCGTGGAAGACCGGGATGTCGAGGGTCTCGCGCAGCCGCCGCTCGACCTCGAAGCAGCGCGGCGCGGAGATGTCCTCCAGGTTGAGGCCGCGGAAGACCGGCGCGACGGCCTGGCAGACGAGCACGATCTCGTCGACGTCCTTGGTGTCCAGGCACAGCGGGAAGGCGTCGACGCCGCCGAACTCCTTGAACAGCACCGCCTTGCCCTCCATCACCGGCAGCGCGCCGCCCGGTCCGATGTCGCCGAGGCCCAGCACCGCGGTGCCGTCGGAGATCACCGCCACCATGTTGCGCTTGACGGTGAGGTTCCAGATCGCCTCGGGGTCGGCGGCGATCGCGCTCGACACCCGCGCGACGCCCGGCGTGTAGGCCATCGAGAGGTCGTCGCGGGTCTTCAGCGGGATCCGCGAGACGACCTCGATCTTGCCGCCGAGGTGCGCGAGGAACGTGCGGTCCGAGACGGCCTCGACCTCGACGTCGGCCACGCCGCGCACGGCGTCGGCCACCCGCTCCATGTGCTCCTCGTCCGCGGCGAGGATCGTCACGTCGCGCACCTTGTGGCCGGGCTCGACGCGGACCAGGTCGATCGCCCCGAGCAGGGCGCCCGCGTCGCCGATCGCGGTCGCGACCTCGGCGAACGCCCCGGGCCGGTCGGCGAGCCGGAGCCGCAGGATCGCGCTGAACGACGCCGACATGTGAGCCATGCGCCCCACCGTACCCCGGAGGCGCGGCAACGCGCCAACGGCGGTCAGCGCGGCAGGTCGACCGTCGGCGCCGGCGGCGTGCCGGCGTCCGGCGGCGGAGGAGCGGGCGTCGTCGGCCGCAGCCCGACCACCAGCAGGAACCCGGCGCCCAGGGCGAGCACCAGCGGCCAGCCGAGCAGCGAGTCGCCGTCGGCCGCCACGACCAGGAACGCGGCGAGGTTCGCCACGCCCAGGTAGGCCGGGCCGGGCTCGCGGTCCACCGACGCGTAGGCGACCAGGCCGAAGCCGACCGCGACGAGCACGAGCTCCCACCCCCACGCGGCCCCCTCGGCGAGCGGGAAGCCCTCCAGGCGCAGGCCGAAGAACGCCTCGAACGCAAAACTCAGCCCGAGCGCCAGCGCCGCCAGGCCGCCGGCGTCCGCCAGGGCGACCGCATGGCGCGGGCGCCGGTCGCGCTGCGCGACGGTGCCGAGCGCGTAGGCCGCGATGAGCGCGAGCAGCACCCAGCGCTGCGGGCCGAAGCGCTCGGGCGCGAACACCCACTGCACGAAGGCCAGCACCGACACGCCCGCGGCGGCCGCCGCGAGCAGCGTGCAGACCGCCGAGTTCCGGGCCGCCGCGAACCACGCGGCCACGGCGGCGAGCACCGCGAAGACCCACATGACGGTGCCGGCGCCGTCCAGCCCGTCGGTCCCCAGGCCGTCGGCGAGGTTGGCCAGCGCCTGCAGCAGGATCGCGACGCTCGCGACGTAGAGCGTCGACTGGTACGGCCGCGGCGTCACCCCCTCCACGGGGGCGAGCACCGCCAGGGCGAGCGCGAACGCGGCCACGGGGACCGAGTACGCGAGGTTGATCGCCGAGCGCCACTCGTCGTCGAAGCGGGCCTCGATGAACCACACGAGGACCGCGAGCACGACGACGCCGGCCGCGACCTGGGGGCCGCGGAACGGCTTGACGCGCAGGGCGTCGAGCAGGCGCGCTACCGCGCGACCCCCGGGTTCTCGACGGGCGCCTCACCGCTGTAGTCGTAGAAGCCCATCCCGGACTTCCGGCCGTACCAGCCGGCCGCCAGCATCTTGCGCAGCGTCGGGGGCTGGGCGAAGCGGCGCTCGCGGAACTCGTCGAAGAGCACGTCGCAGATCGAGCCCAGCGTGTCGAGGCCGACGAAGTCGCACAGCGTCAGCGGCCCCATCGGGTGGCCGGCGCCGGCCTTCATGGCCTCGTCGATCTCCGAGACCGAGCCGATGCCCTCCTCGAAGCCGCGGATCGCGTCCAGCATGTAGGGGACGAGCAGGCGGTTGACGATGAACCCGGCCTTGTCGTTGGTCGGGATTCCGAGCTTGCCCTGCGCCTTGGCGAACTGCAGGCCGGTGTCGAACGCCTCGTCGCTGGTCGTCACCGCGCGGATGACCTCGACGAGCTTCATGACCTGCGCCGGGTTGAAGTAGTGCAGGCCGATGAACCGCTGCGGGCGCGAGGTCGCCGCCGCCTGGTCGATGACCGACAGCGACGACGTGTTGGTGGCGAAGACGGCCTCGGGCTTGGCGATGCCGTCGACCTCCTTCCACATCTCCAGCTTCAGCGGCAGGCTCTCGGTGATGGCCTCGATCACGAGGTCGCAGTCGGCGAGGTCGGCGTAGTCGGTCGTCCCCTGGATCCGCCCGCGCACCGCGTCGGCGTCCTCCTGGGTCTGCTTGCCCTTCTCGACCGCGCGCGCCAGCTGCTTCTCGATCTTGCCGAGGCCCTTCTGCAGCGTCGCGTCGTCCACCTCGCGCACGACGACGTCGTAGCCGGCCTGCGCGCTGACCTGGGTGATGCCGTGGCCCATGAGGCCGCAGCCGACGATTCCGACCTTCTTGATCTCCGCCATGGCGGCGGCACCCTATCTAGGACTGCACCTCGACGCGCGCCTCCCCGCGCGGGACCCGCAGCCGCGCGAGCACGCGCACGTCGCGCGAGCCCTCGACGGTGGTGACGTCGCGTGAGGCGAGGTACTGCGCGCGCAGCTCGCCCGGCGTCGCCTCCAGCAGCGCGCAGCCGTGCGCGCGCGTCTCGGCGTAGGAGAACCACGGGTTGGTCAGCGTCACGTTGTCGGCGAGCGCCTTGACGAGGTCGGGCGGCAGCGCGCCGCCGCCGGCGGTCTGCGAGATCGTCTGCGCGGTGCCGGGCGACGTGGTGGAGCCGCCGACGAGCTCGACGGCGACCGGCGGGCCGCTGCGCGCGTCGCGCAGCACGGAGCCGGCGAAGAACGTGTGGATGTCGCCGGTGAGGAAGGCCACGTCCTTGATCCCGCGATCGCCGAGGAAGTGCGCGACGTCCGCGCGCTCGGCGCCGTAGCCCTCCCACGAGTCGACGGTCACCGGCACCTCGGCCGCCACGTCGAAGGGCATGATCATCAGCTGGTTGGCGACCACCTTCCACGTGGCCGCCGAGCGCGCCAGGCCGTCCTTGAACCACGCCAGCTGCTCGTCGCCGAGGAACTTGCGCGGGGCCATCGAGTCCGGGCAGCGCTGGAAGCCCGCGCCGCCGCACGGCTGGTCGTCGCGGTAGGAGCGCTCGTCGAGGCAGAACAGGTCGACCATCCCACCGAACGGCAGCCGGCGGAACGTCCGGTAGCCCTTGCCGAAGCGCAGCGCCGGCATGTGCTCGTGCCAGGCGCGCCAGCCGGCGAGGATCCGCGCGCGGTCGTAGCGGTCGGCCTCCTCGCCGTCGTCGGCGCCCGAGCTGTCGAGCGTGCCGGCGTAGTTGTCGGTGACCTCGTGGTCGTCCCACTGGGCGACGAGCGGCACGAGGCGCTGGAGCTCGCGCAGATCCGGGTCGCTGCGGTAGAGCCGGTACTTCGCGCGGTAGTCGCCGATCGTGCGCGCGACCGAGTCGCGGTTGGCGCCGGTGCGGTCCTCGCGCACGCCGCCGTAGCCGGACTCCTCGTAGACGCGGTCGTAGATGTAGTCGCCGCCGCAGACCACGACGTCGGGGTCGAGCTCGAGCAGCCTCCGGTACGCGCCGTAGTGGCCCGAGGCGAAGTCCTGGCAGGCGAAGTAGCCGATCCGCACCGGCCGCTGGGAGCCGGGCGCGGGCGCGGTCTGCGTGCGCCCCACCGGCGACGCGGTGGTGCGCGTGCGGAAGCGGAACCAGTAGCGCGTGTCGGGCGACAGGCCGCCGACGCGCACCTTGGCGGTGTGGTCGCGCAGCGCGGTGACCGGCACGTCGCGGCGCAGGACGACGCGGCGGAACTCGGGATCGCGCGCGACGTCCAGGCGCAGCCGCTGCCGCGGCGCCTCCTGGTCGTCCAGGCGCGTCCACAGCGTCACGGCGTCCGGCGCCGGGTCGCCGCTCATCACGCCGCTCGCAAAGCCGCCGTCGCGCGCGAGCGGCACCTTGCGGCGGCTCGCCGCGTCGGCCTCCCGCACGCCGTCGGGCAGCCAGATCGCCACGCCGCCGGCCGCCCCCGCGACCAGCAGCTCCCGCCGCGTCACCCCCATGGGGCCGGAAGGTAGAGGACTACGCGTCGCGCGTGCGCAGCTCGGCCTCGAGGCCGCTGATGCGCAGGACCTGCTGCACGTGGTCGTTGCCCGGGACCACGGAGACCCTGGCGGCCTCCGGCCCGAGCGCGAGGCGCACGAGCTCCTTGAGGCCGGTGGAGTCCATGAGCTCCAGGCCGCGGAGGTCGACCACGATGTCGGTGGCGTCGCTGCGCGCGGCGAGCGTCGCGGCGTCGCGGAAGTCGGGCGCCGAGGCGATGTCCAGGTCGCCCTCGGGGAGGATCCACAGCGCGCCGTCGCGCTCCTCCATGCGGACGTCGAAGGTGTCGTGCGTCATGCCGGTGCTGCTCATGCGCCCCTCTCTACCCGCAGACGGCCACGAACGTTCGGTGGAACGGCGCGGCGTGCTCCTCGGTCACCGCGAAGCCCGCGGCCTCCAGCAGCGCGCGGGTCGCGGACGGGGTCGGCAGCCAGAACCAGCCGGCGTAGCCGGTGGCCGCGTCGGGCGGCTGGGGCCGGCCCGGGTGGACGTGCGGGTCGGGGGCGAAGACGGCCGCGCGGCGCAGCCCGCGGACCTCGGGCAGCACCTCGGTGGCGAGCAGCAGCGTCCGCCCCGTGAGCTCGCGCAGCCGCTGCAGCGTCAGGAGCGGATGCGGCGCGTGGTAGAGGACGCCCGAGCACCAGACGACGTCGTGGACCCCGGCGGCCGCCACCGTCGCCGGGTCGTGGAGGTCGCCGCCGACGAAGCGGACCGCCGACCCGCGCCGCGCGTGCTCGGCGCGGTACTCCGGCGTCTCCCCCATCACGTCGACGCCGGTCACCCGCGTCGCGCCCGCCGCCTCCGCGGCGAACGCGATCGCCCCGTGGACCGACCACATGCACCCGACCTCCTCCGCGATCCCGCGCGCCAGCCGCGCGCAGGCGTCCACCGAGCCCCAGTCGACGCGGTCGGGCGTGTCGGTGGCGCGGTGGTAGTTCGTGAACGCGCCCTTCGGGCCGATCGACAGCAGCGACAGCGCGGGCAGCCCGGCGAACCGCGCCAGCACCGGGTCGGTCCAGCCGCCGATCCGCCAGCGCTGCGGCGGCGCCATCCCCGCGCGGGAGGCGCCGGCGTCGGCCAGCGCGAGGTCCTCGTCGCGGTAGCGGTGCTCGAGCAGGACGCCCTCGCCGCGCAGGACGGTCGGCGTGCCGGCCCCGAGCGTGTCGAGGCCGAGCACGAGCGTCGCGGCGGGGTCCAGGCCGCGGCCCTCCGGCGTGCGCAGCCATGCGGCCATGCCGCCCATGCCGGACTCCTCGCAGCCGCAGAAGACGCCGATGACGCGTAGGCCCGGCGGCGGGTCGGCCACCAGGCCCAGCGCGACGGCGACGCCGGTCGCGTTGTCGCTGGCGCCCGGCACGGTGCGCGACAGCGCGATGTTGAGGTCGGCGGCCAGCGAGAGCGCGAGCACGGCGCGGCCGGCCGTGCGGGCCCGCCGCCAGGGCAGCGCGGCGAGCGCCATGCCGGCGGCGACCGGCGCCAGGTACGGGTCGACCGCCCGGCGCTCGAGCCGGCGCGCGGCGCCCGGCTCGGTGACACGCGGGTTCCACGCCACGCCCGTCCGGGCCGCGTCGACGTGGGCGACGAGCACGAGCGTGCGCGGCCCCTCGCCCGCGCGGGCGACGGCGGTCGTGCCCTCGCCCGCGGGCAGCAGCCGGCGCAGCCACTGCAGCCGGCCCGAGCCCTCGAGCTCGAGCGAGGCCAGCGCCGCCAGCGCGAGCGGGCCGCCGGCCATGGCCGCGGCGCTGTGCGCGGCGTGCGCCCACGCGTAGGTGCCCTGGTAGCGGAAGCGCTGCAGCTCGACGTCGGCGACGCCCGCCCCGCGCAGGCGGCCGGCCACCCACTCCGCGGCCGCGCGCTCGCCCGGGCCCGCCGAGTCGCGGACCAGCGCGGCCAGCGCGGCGACGTCGTCAGCGACCGCCACGCCGCACGACGCGCCGCTCGTGCGTGCCGACGCCGATCGTCCGCTCGCCCTCGACGACCTCGACGTCGAACCGGTACTTGCGCTCGTCGACGACCTCGCGCAGCGTGGCGCGGGCGACGCAGCGCGCGCCCTCCGGCGCGCCGGAGACGTGCCTGACGCAGACCTCGAAGCCGACCGTCGCCTGCCCGTCGGGCAGGTGCTCGAGCGCGAGCATCGCGGCCGTGCGCTCCATCATCCCGATCATCCCGGGCGTGGAGAGGACCTTCACCGGCAGCGTGCCGCCGACGTCGGTGAGCAGCTGCCCCTCGGCGGTGAACTCGTGCTCGCGAACCCGGTCGGCCACGCCGCCACCCTATAGTCCGCCGCTCGATGACCCGGCCCGTCAGCCCCTCCACCGGCGCGTGACCGTCGTCGTCGACGTCGCCGGCGACGAGCTCGTCGTCGTGGCCAACACGGGCGACGACGTCGAGGCCTACGGCGCGCTGGTCTGCCCGGACCCCGACCTCTGCACGTTCTGGCTGGCCGACCGCATCGACGCGCGCGGCTGGGGCCTGGACGGGGACACCTTCCACGTCATGGACGGCCTGCGCGAGCTCGGCGCCGAGGTGTGGTTCAACCTCGGCGACCGCGACCTCGCCATCGGCGTGCGCCGCGCGCAGCGGCTGGCCGAGGGGGCGCGGCTGACCGAGGCGCTCGACGAGCTCGGCCGCGCGTTCGGGCTCCGCGCCCGCGTGCTGCCGATGAGCGACGCGCCGGTGCGCACGCACGTGCGCGCGGGCGGCCGCTGGCTGCCCTTCCAGGAGTTCATGGTGCGCGAGCGCGCCGCGCCGCCGATCGAGGACGTGCGCTACGACGGCGCCCACGCCGCCGCACCGCCGGCCGAGGTCCTCGAGGCGATCGCCGCGGCGCGCGCGATCGTGCTCGGCCCGAGCAACCCGGTGATCTCGATCCGTCCGATCCTCGCGGTGCCGGGCATGGCCGACGCGCTGCGCGCCGCCGCGGCGCCGGTCGTCGCCGTCTCCCCCTTCGTCGGCGGCGCGGTCGTCAAGGGCCCGACCGAGCCGTTCCTGCGCTGGGCCGGGGTGCGGACCGACGCCGCCGGCGTCGCCGGCTACTACGGCGAGGTGCTCGACGGCCTGGTCG
>JACRMD010000130.1:12414-23971 GCA_016215085.1 Solirubrobacterales bacterium
GGCGCGCCGAGACCGCGCTGCCGCTGCTGGAGACCGACACGCTGATGGACACGCCCGAGGCGCGCGCCCGCGTGGCCGGCGAGGTGCTGCGCTTCGCGGATGCGCTGGCGGGGGCGCGCGCGTGACCCGCACGACCGCGATCCTCCCGGTCAAGCGCTTCGGCTCGGCCAAGCAGCGGCTCGTCGACGCGATGACCGACGGCACGCGCCGCGCCATGGCCGAGGCGATGGTCACCGACGTGCTGATCGCCCTGCGCCGCGCCAAGGAGGTCGACGAGGTGCTCGTCGTCACCGGCGAGCCGGCGGCCGAGGCGCTCGCCGCGGGCTACGACGCGTCGGCGATCGTCGACGACCCCGACGACGCAGGCCACAACGTCGCCGCGCTGCGCGGCATCGAGGCGGCGGTCGACCGCGGGGCCACGCGCGTCGTGCTCGTGCCCGGCGACTGCCCGGCGCTGGACCCGCGCCAGCTCGACGCGCTGCTGGCGCGCCACCACGAGGGCGTCGTCGTCGTCCCCGACCGCCACGGGACCGGCACCAACGCGCTCGTGCTCACGCCGCCCGACGTCGTGGAGCCGGCCTTCGGGCCGGGCAGCCGTGACCGCCACGAAGAGCTCGCACGGGCCGCGGGCGCGTCGGTGGCGGTCGTCGAGGTGCCGACGCTCGGCCTCGACGTCGACACGCTCGACGACCTCGAGGCGCTGCGCGGCGCGCTGGACGAGCTGCACGGCGGCGCCTCGCACACGCGCGGGATGCTCGCGCGGGTGGCGCGCAAGTGATCCAGGCCCGCGCGCTGCCGCGGATCCCGGAGGTCCGCCCGGGCGACGACCTCGCGGCGCTGCTGACCGCCGCCGCGGCGACGCTCGTCGAGCCCTTCCCGCGCGGGGCGGTGCTCGTCGTGGCGCACAAGGTGGTGTCCAAGGCCGAGGGGCGGCTCGTCGCGCTCGACGACGTCACGCCGTCGCCCCGCGCCGAGGAGCTCGCGCGCGACCTCGGCAAGGACCCGCGCCACGTCGAGGTCGTGCTCTCCGAGACCGCGGAGATCGTGCGCGCCGAGCGCGGCGTCCTGATCTGCCGCACGCACCACGGCTTCGTGTGCGCCAACGCGGGCGTGGACGCGTCCAACGCCGGCGAGGGCGCGGTCGTGCTCCTGCCGCGCGACCCCGACGGCTCCGCCCGCCGCCTGCGCGCCGCCCTGCCCGGCCACCCGGCCGTCGTGATCGCGGACTCGTTCGGGCGCGCGTGGCGCCACGGGCAGGTCGACGTCGCCATCGGGATCGCCGGCCTGCGGCCGCTGGAGGACTGGCGCGGCCGCCACGACGCGCACGGCCGCGAGCTGCACGCGACGTGGATCGCGGTCGCCGACCAGATCGCCGCGGCGGCCGACCTCGCGCGCGGCGGCAAGGACGCGGGCGAGCCCGCCGTCCTGCTCAGCGGCCTGGACCGCTGGACCACGCGCGACGACGGCCCCGGCGCCGCCGCGCTGCTGCGGCCGCCGGCCGAGGACCTCTTCGCCTAGCCGCCGCGCCGCCGCGAGTGTCGACTTGATGCCCGCGCCGGGCATCAGGTCGACACTCGGCGCGCTGGGGTGGTGGGCGGGCGGCGAGGGGCGGGAAGGATCGGGCGCGAGGTGGCGTCCTCGCATCCGACCCCTCATGCCCCGCTCCCCGTCTCCCCACCGCGCTCGCGGCGCGCTCGTCCCTGCCCGCCGCGACTCCCGGCTGCTCGTCGGCGCCGTCGGCGTCTCCGCGCTCGGCGACTTCCTGCTGTGGATCCCGCTCACCCTCCACGTGCAGGAGCAGACCGGCTCCGGCCTGGCCGTGGCCGGCCTGTTCATCGCGCTCTGGGCGCCGCTGGTGCTGCTGGCGCCCGTGGCCGGCCTGCTCGTCGACCGGGCCGAGGCGCGCGGCGTGCTGCTCGCCAGCGCGCTCGTGCAGCTCGCCGCGGCCGCCGCGCTGGCCGCCGCGCTGGGCTCGACCGCCGCGATCCTCGGGCTGGCCGCCGTGCTCGGCGCCGGCAACGCGATCGCCCAGCCGGCCGAGTTCTCGCTCGTGCCGGTCATCGCGCGCGGCGAGGACCTGCGGCGCCTCAACGGCCACGTCGAGACCGCCCGCTACACGGGGATGACGCTCGGCCCGCTGCTGGGCGGCGTGCTGGCGGGCTTCGGCGGCACCGAGATCGCGATGCTCGCCAACGCGGCGACGTTCGCCGCGCTGGCCGCGGCGGCCCTCCTGCTGCACGCGCGGCGCCGGCCGGACCCGGCGGCGACCGGCCACGACCGCGCCCGCGACGGCCTCGTGCACCTGGCCGCCGACGGCACGCTGCGCCTCGCCGTCGGCGTGGTCGTCGCGTCGCTGGTGGTGATGACGGCGACGCCGGCCGCGGAGGTGTTCTTCATCAAGGAGGAGCTCGACGCGTCGGACCTGGCCTACGGCGCCTTCTTCGCCGCCTGGACGCTGGGCATGGTCGGCGGCGCCCTCGTGGTCGCGCGCCGCGTGCCCGCCGCGCTGGTGGCGACCGGCGCCCTGGTGGCCGTCGCGGTGCAGGGCGCCGGCATCGCGCTGCCGACGGCCTGGCCCACGATCGGCGCCGCCGCGGCGCTCGCGGTCGTCGGCGGCCTCGGCCACGGCACGAAGAACGTCCTCATGCGCGTGCTCATCCAGGAGCGCGTGCCCGACCACCTGCACGGCCGTGCGTTCGCCGCCTACAACGGGCTGCGCAACGGCGCCGAGCTGATCGCGCTGGCGGGCGGCGGCGTGCTCATCGCGGCGCTGGGCGGGCGCGCGACGCTCGCGCTGGCCGGCGGCCTGTCGGTGCTCGCGGCGCTCGCCGGCCTGGCCCTCCAGCGCCGTGTCGGGCTCCTGTCCCCGCGCCTGCGTCCGCTGGCCCAGGGAGGCGGTGCCGCCTAGGATCGCGCGATGCGATCCCTCGGAGCCCTCGTGGCCACCCTCGCGGCCTGCGCCCTCGCCGCCTCCCCCGCCGGCGCCATCGTCTTCGGCAGCCCCGACGGCAACGGCCACCCCAACGTCGGCGGCCTCGTCTCGCCGACGCAGTACTCCGACGGCACCTGGATCTACTGCTCGGGCACGCTGGTCTCCTCGACGGTGTTCGTCACCGCCGCGCACTGCGCGGAGGGCGACCGCGTCCGCGTCACGTTCGACCCGGCCTACCAGACGGGCGACACGACCTACGCGGGCACCTTCCACGGCGACCCGGCCTACAACGCCACGCAGAGCGACCCGCACGACCTGGCCGTCGTCGTCCTCGACAAGCCCGTCAAGGGCATCGCGCCCGTGAAGCTGCCGAAGGCCGGCTCGCTGTCCGCGCTGCCCGCCGACCAGCAGTTCACCTCGGTCGGCTACGGCGCCTACGAGGTGACCAACCAGCCCGGCGGCCACCAGTACCTCTACAACGACGTCCGCGGCGTGGCGACCGGCACGCTCAACGCCATCAACAAGGCCTGGCTGCGGATCGGCGCCAACCCGTCCACCGGCAACGGCGGCACGTGCTACGGCGACTCGGGCGGGCCGAACTTCCTCGGCACCTCGAGCGTCCTGGCCGCGACGACCATCACCGGCGACGCGATCTGCCGCTCGACGAACGTCACCTACCGCCTGGACACCGCCGCCGCCCGCGCGTTCCTCGGGCAGTACGTCGCGCTCCCCTAGCCGCGACACACCGTTTCCTGTCAGGCTCCTCTCCGCGCAAGACCGCCGGAGAGGAGGCTGACGTGGAGAGGTTCGACGTGGTCGTGGTCGGCGCCCGCCTCGCGGGCTGCGCCGTCGCGGCGCCGCTCGCCCGCGCCGGGCGCCGCGTGCTGGTGCTCGACCGCATGCGCTTCCCCTCCGACCAGCTCTCCACCCACGTGCTGCTGCCGTCGGGCACGGGCGAGCTGGCCAAGCTGGGGGCGCTGCCGCGGATCCTCGCCCTGGACCCGACCCGCGTGACGCACGTGCAGGTCGTGGCCGACGGCGTGAGCTGCCGCGAGCGGATGCGCCCGACGCCCGAGGGCATCGACTTCGGCGTCTGCGTCCCGCGCGACCTCCAGGACGTCGAGCTCGTCGCCGCCGCGCGCGAGCAGGGCGCCGAGGTCCGCGAGCGCTGCGCGGTCGAGGGCCTGCTGTGGCGCGCCGGCCGGGTCTGCGGCGTGCGCTACCGCGACCCCGACGGCCGGGAGCACGAGGCCGCCGCCACGCTCGTCGTGGGGGCCGACGGCCGGCGGTCGACGGTCGCCGCGCACGTCGGCTCCTGGCGGCCCTACCGCGTCTCGCGCAACGGCCGCGGCCTGGTGTTCCGCTACCTCGACGACCCGCGCATGGGCACGCCCGAGGCCACCACGTACATCCAGTGGCGCGAGGGCGACGGCATCGCGTTCGCGTTCCCGACGACGCCCGCCGGCCGCCTGCTCGTCCTGCTCATGGGCCACCGCGACGAGGTCGCCGACGCGCGGCGCGACCCCGAGGGCTACTGGCGGCGCAAGCTCGCCGAGCACCCGGGGCTGGCCGAGCGGGTCGCCGGCGCGCCGCAGGGCTCCAAGCTGCGCTCGACCGGCGAGACGCCGGCGTTCTTCCGCGCGTCGTCGGGCCCGGGCTGGGCGCTGGCCGGCGACGCCGGCCACTTCAAGGACCCGGTCACCGGCCAGGGCATGCGCGACGCGCTGTGGGCCGGGCGAACGCTGGCCGAGCACGTGCTGGCGGTGCTCGACGACCCGGAGGCGGTCGACCTCGCCACCCGCGCCTGGGAGGCGGCCCGCGACGCCGAGTGCCTGCCGGCCTACCACTTCGCCAACAGCGACACCCGCGTGGAGTCGCCGTCGCCGATCATGCGCGAGGTCGTCCGCGACGCCGGCCGGACCGAGGAGCCCGACCTCGGCGACCTCTTCGGCCGCGCCCGCGACCCGCACGAGATCGTGCCGCCGGCGCGCATCGCGCGAGCGCTCGCGTCCGCGCTGCGGCGGGGCGAGATTCCGCGCCGCGAGGTGCTGCGCCGCGCGCTCGACGAGGGCCGCACCGCGATCCGGGCCGAGCGCGAGCGCCGGGCGGCCGCCTTCCGCGCCCCCGGGCCGATCCGCGGCTCCGACCACCCCGGAGCGGTGTGGCCGGCGCCGCCGGCGTCGCGCGCCCGCGACGAGGAGCGCGTGGAGGCCGCCGCGTGACCCGCATCGCCGTCGTCCAGCCCGCGCTCGAGCTCGGCGCCGTCGGGCGCAACCTGGAGCGCATCGAGGACCTCGTCCGCGACGCGCACCGCGAGCACGGCGCCGACGTCATGGTCGTGCCGGAGGCGTGCACGACGCCCAACGTGTACGCCAAGGTGCTGCGCGGCACCGCGCGCCCGGTCGACGGCCGGCCGCTGCAGCTGCTCGCCCGCCTCGCGCGCGAGCTCGACTGCCTCGTCGCGGGCGGGTTCGTCGCCGTCCGCGGCCGCCACGCCTACGGCACGTACGTGCTGGCCGAGCCCTCCGGCGCGCTGCACCTGCACGACAAGGACATCCCGACCGCGTGGGAGCAGCACTTCTACGTCGGCGGCGACGACGCCGGCACGCCGCACTGCGCCGCGCTGGGCTGCACGGTCGGCCTGATGTCGGGCTGGGAGTGGGCGCGCATGCGGACGTCGGCGCGGGTGCGCGCCGCGGGCGCGCGGCTCGTGCTGGGCGGCATGTGCTGGCCCTCGATGCCGCTGAACTGGCCGGGGCCGCTGCGCTGGTGGTCGGCGCGCGAGCACGCCGCGTGGCGGCGCCAGGCGCGCGAGCTGCCGGGCCAGGTGGCGCGCCTCACCGGCGTGCCCGTGGCCCACGCGTCGCACGTCGGCCCGGTCACGGGCGAGACGCCGCTGGGCCCGGGGATCCCGTGGAGCACGCAGATGCTCGGCGAGTCCCAGGTCTGCGACCGCGACGGGACGATCCTGGCCCGCCTCTCGCTGGAGGACGGCGAAGGCCACGTGGCCGCCGACGTCGACCTGCGCGAGCCCGCGCCGCTGGACCCGATCCGCGACCGGTTCTGGATCCCGGACTTCAGCGCGACCACGCACGTGGCGTGGCACGCGATGAACGCCCACGGCGCGCTGGCCTACCGCGTCCGCCACGCGCGCCGCGGCTTCCCGTGGCAGGCGTGGCCGGCGGGCGACCTGCCCGATGACGTGCCGGCCGAGACGCCGGCCCACGCCACGTCCTAGCCGAGCTTCTCGACGCGCAGCGCGCGGTCGCCGCGGGGCGTGGAGACCTTGACCTCGTCGCCGGGCGCGGCGCCCATGATCGCCTGGGCGACCGGCGACTCCGCCGACAGCTTGCCGGTCTTGAGGTCGGCCTCGGTCGGCCCGACGATCGTGTAGGTGGTGGTGCGGCCGCTCTCGACGTCGAGCACGTCGACGGTCGCGCCGAAGGTGACGACGCCCGCGGTCGCGTCGGGCTCGACGACCTCGGCGCTGCGCAGCCGCTCGGTGAGCCGCGCGATCTTCGTCTCGAGGTGCGCCTGGTCCTCCTTGGCCGCGTGGTACTCCGCGTTCTCCGAGAGGTCGCCCAGCTCGCGGGCGGCCAGGATGCGCTTGGCCAGCTCGCGGCGTGCCGGACCCTCGAGCTCCTCGAGCTCGGCCTTCAGCTGCGCGAGCCCCTCGCGCGTGATCGCTTCTGCCATCCGGAGACCGTAGCGGCCCGCGCGCTCAGGCGGCCAGCTCGGCGCCCACCGGCCAGCGCCGGCGGATGTCGTACAACGTGGTGCGCTCCGCGGCGGGGCGGCCCGCCGCGTGGGCGGCGCCGATCAGCTCGGGCGGGTCGAGGCGCACGCCGTGGTAGGAGCCGGCCAGCCGGGAGATCGACTCCTCCATCAACGTGCCGCCGAGGTCGTTGACGCCCCAGCGCAGCGCCTCGGTCGCGACGTCGAGGCCCATCTTGACCCACGACGCCTGGACGTTGGGGATCGTGCGCCCCAGCGCGAGCCGGAAGACCGCCGTGTGCTTGAGGTTCTCCTCGCGGGAGATCTCCTCGACGCCGTGCGTGCGGCCCAGCAGCGTCATGAAGGGGATGAACGACAGCGGCACGAACTCGGTGATCCCGCCGGTGCGCTCCTGCAGCTCGCGCACGACGCGCAGGTGCTCGGCCAGCTCCCACGGCTCCTCGATGTGCCCGAACATCACCGTCGACGTCGAGCGCAGGCCGGCGCGGTGCGAGGCCTCGATGATGTCGACCCAGCGGGCGACCGGCAGCTTGTTGGGGCTGATGCGCTCGCGCACGCCGTCGTGGAGCACCTCGGCCGCGGTGCCCGGCGTCGAGCCCAGGCCGGCGTCGCGCAGCCGCGCGAAGACCTCCAGCGGCGGCAGCCCGGAGATGTCCACCATGTGGGCGACCTCCATCGGCGAGTAGGCGTGCAGGTGCAGGTGCGCGGCCTCGTCCTTGGCCACGCGCAGCCAGTGCAGGTAGTCCTCCAGCGTCCAGTCCGGGTGGATGCCCGACTGGATGCACAGCTCGGTCGCGCCGTAGTCCACCGCCTCGCGCACGCGGCGGCGGAACTCGTCCTCGGAGTGCTCGTAGGCGTCGGGCGAGCGCTTGCCCTGCCCGAAGCCGCAGAACGCGCAGCCGACCGTGCAGACGTTGGAGACGTTGATGTTGCGGTTGACGACGAAGGTGACCTCGTCGCCGGCCAGCTCCGCGCGCAGCTCGTCGGCCGCCGCCCGCATCGCCTCGATCGCCTCGGGGCGCGTCTCGGCGAGCATCGCCGTCAGCTCCTCGGCCGACAGCCACTCCCCCGCGCGGCCCTTCTCCACCGCGGGCCCGACGAGGTCGGCGTTGATGGCGAACGGCGCCTCGGTGCGCCCCGAGCCGCGCCGCGGGATGAAGGACCAGTACTTGGTCGTGATGGTGTCCAGCACGCCCTGCGCGACCCAGTCGGCGTCGATGTACCTCCCGTACACGCACAGCCGCTCGGTGAGCGCCACGCCGTCCTCGGCCAGGCGCTTGCGCACCTGGTGCGGCGACGGGAACGGGTGCTCGGGCGAGATGTGGTCGCCGTTGGACGACAGGCCGCCGAGGTCGGTCGCGCCGGCGGCCACGAGCTCGGGCCAGTGCTCGGAGAGGTTCGGCGGCACCTGGATGCCGACGCCGGGCAGCAGCTCGCGGGCGACGCCGATGAGCTCGACGAGATCCTCCAGAGAAACGGTCCCACCCGCCCCGGCCCATTCCGGGACGCCGGCGATCGGCACGTCGCGCAGGCCGGTGCGCCAGAAGCGCTCGGCCGCCTCGGTGGCGATGTCGGCCGGCTCCTCGCCGTAGTAGCGGCGGTGCGGGACGAAGTTCTGGAGGATGACCTCCTGCAGGTGCCCGTGCTCGGCGTGGACCTCGGCCAGCGCGCGCAGCGCGGCGACCCGGTCCTCCCGGGTCTCGCCGATGCCGACGAGGATCCCCGACGTGAAGGGGATCCGCAGCTCGCCGGCCCAGCGGATCGTCTGCAGCCGCAGCGCCGGGTCCTTGGTCGGCGAGCCCTGGTGGGCGACGAGGTCGTCGCGCATCGACTCGAGCATGAGCCCCTGCGACGCCGTGACCTCGCGCAGCCGCGCCAGGTCCTCGCGCGAGAGCGCCCCGAGGTTGGTGTGCGGCAGCAGCCCGCGCTCCAGCGCGCGCTCGCAGCACCACGCGACGTAGGCGACGAAGTCGTCGAAGCCGAGCTCGGCCAGCCGGGCGCGGACGCCGGGGTGGTGGCCCGGCTCGTCGCCGGTGAGCACGAGCAGCTCCTTGACGCTGCGCCGGGCGGCGCGGTCCAGGAGCGCCTCCACCTCGTCGGGCGTGTGGAGGTGCGGCTGGTGGGTCTGGAAGGCGCAGTACTTGCAGTGCGACACGCACGTGCGCGAGAGCGAGAGCGTGACGTTGCGCGAGAAGGTGACGCGGCGGCGCACCTCCAGGATCCTACGCGCCGCGCGACCGCGCCCCGGGAACGGGCGGCACTACGCTGCCGGGCCGTGCCCCTGCGCGCCCTCTGCTCGGCCCTCGCCGCCGCCCTCCTGCTCGCCGGCTGCGGCGGCCCGGCCGGCGACGCCAGGCCCGACCGCGACGCGACGCTGCTGCTGGACTTCGCGCCCAACGCGGTGCACGCCGGCGTCTACCTCGCCCTCGAGCGCGAGTACGACGACGCCGAGGGCGTGCGGCTCACCGTGCGCCCGCCGGGCTCGTCGACCGACGCGACGAAGCTGCTGCTCGCCGGCCGGGCGCAGGCCGCGATCCTCGACATCCACGACCTGGCCCTCGCCCGGGCCCGGGGCCGCGACGTGGTCGGCGTGCTGGCCATCGTGCAGACCCCGCTGGCCGCGGTCCTCGCGCAGCCCGGCGTGCGCCGCCCGCGCGACCTCGAGGGCCGGCGCGTCGGCGTGACGGGGCTGCCCAGCGACGACGCGGTGCTGGACTCGATCGTGCGCGGCGACGGCGGCGACCCGCGGCGCGTCAGGCGCACGACCATCGGCTTCGACGCCGTGCCGGCGTTGCTGGCCGGCCGCGTCGCCGGCGCCACCGGCTTCTGGAACGCCGAGGGGACCGCGCTGCGCGCCCGCCGCCCGGGCATCCGCGAGTTCCGCGTCGAGGCGTACGGCGCGCCGGCCTACCCGGAGCTCGTGCTGTGCGTGGCCCGCACGACGCTGCAGGACGCCCCCGCCTTCGTGCGCGCCCTCGTCCGCGCCCTGCGGCGCGGCTACGAGGTCGCCGTGCAGGACCCCGACGTCGCGGTGACCGCGCTGACCGACGCCGAGCCGGAGCTCGACCGCGCCGAGGTGGCGCGGGAGCTCGACGCGGTGGCGCCGTCGTTCACCGAGGGCGTGGCGCGCTTCGGCGAGCTGGACCCCGCGCGGCTGCGCGCGTGGGCATCCTGGGAGCGGCGGTTCGGGATCGTCGAGGAGGCGCCCGACGTGGCGCAGGCGTTCAGCGTCGCGACGAGCCGCGCGTCGGACTAGGCGGCGCTACTGCGCCCGCAGGCGCCGGAACTCCTGGCGCACGGACTCCGGGCGCCCCCACATGTTCGTGACCTCGACGCGGCCGCTGCGGACCTCGCGGACGGCGAGCTCGCCGTCCAATCCGGAGTCGTCGAGCAGCTGCAGCGCCCCGTGGACGGCCGGCGCGGCGGCGGCGTGGCCGAAGCGGTGGGCGACGAGGACGCGCCAGTGCCAGTCGTGGTGGGAGTACGGCTGGGCGTTGACGGTGGTCAGGTAGACCGCGGCGTCGACGTAGCGGCTCTCGTCGAAGATCCGCAGGTCGAGCTCCATGTCGGTCCAGTCGTCGGGCAGGCTGTCGACGATCTCCTGGAACGTGGCGGCGAGGCTCATCGCCTTCACAGGCTATCCACCCCTAGGCGAGACCGAAGGTGTCGGCCAGCAGGAAGAGGTTCAACGCGATGATCAGCCCGGCCACGACGCCCGCGGCGACCGTCGTCAGCCGGCGGTTGACCAGCGACCCCATGATGTCGCGCCGGCGCGTGAGCAGCACGAGCGGCACGAGCGCGAACGGGATGCCGAAGGACAGCACGACCTGGCTGATGACCAGCGAGCGCGACGGGTCCAGGCCGATGGCGAGCACGACGAGCGCCGGCACCATCGTGATCGCGCGGCGCAGCAGCAGCGGGATCGTGCGGTCGATGAAGCCCTGCATGACGACCTGGCCGGCGTAGGTGCCCACCGACGACGAGGCGAAGCCCGAGGCCAGCAGCGCCAGGGCGAAGGCCAGCGCGGCCTCGTTGCCGACGAGCGACTGGAAGCCCGCGTGCGCGCCCTCGATCGTGTCGACCTCGCCCAGCGTGCCGTGGAACAGCGACGCGGCGATGACCAGCATGGACATGTTGATCAGGCCGGCCAGGCCCATGGCGATCGAGACGTCGATGCGGTTGAAGCGCAGCAGCGACCGGCGCTCGGCGTCGTCGCGCGGCTTGATGCGGTCCTGCGTGAGCGCCGAGTGCAGGTAGATGACGTGCGGCATCACGGTCGCGCCGAGGATGCCGGTGGCCAGCAGCACCGACTCGGTGCCGTCGAACGCGGGCACGAAGCCGCCCGCGGCCTCGCCGGCGTCGAAGCCGATGCGCAGCGTGTCGTACAGGAAGCCCAGCAGGATCACGGCGAGGAAGCCGATGACCGCCAGCTCGAAGCGGCGGTGGCCGCGCTTCTGCAGCCCGAGGATCGCGAACGCCACGACGGCCGTGATGAGGCCCGCGGGGACCGGCGCGATGCCGAACAGGAGGTTCAGCGCGATCGCCGCGCCGACGAACTCGGCGAGGTCGGTGGCCATCGCGATGAGCTCGGCCTGGACCCAGAGCCCGAAGGTCACCGGGCGCGGGAAGTGCTCGCGGCAGAGCTCGGGCAGGTTCCTGCCGGTCGCGATGCCGATCTTCGCCGCGAGGTTCTGGATCAGCATCGCCATCAGGTTGGCGCCGAGCAGGACCCACAGCAGCAGGTAGCCGTAGGTCGAGCCGCCGGCGATGTTCGTGGCGAAGTTGCCGGGGTCGACGTAGGCGATGCAGGCGACGAACGCGGGGCCCAGCAGCGCCAGCCGGCCGCGCAGGCCGCCGCGGCGCCGGACGCGCTGCAGCGCGCTGGGGCCA
>JACRMD010000220.1 GCA_016215085.1 Solirubrobacterales bacterium
GCCTGCAGCGGACCGCCCGCCACGACCAGCGCGGCGGCCGCCGCGGCCACGAGCGCGGCCGGCAGCGCCGCCCGGCGCGCGAGGGCGCGAAGGTCGAGGCTGGGGAGGGCGAGGTCCTGCTCCATGGCTCCTGGTCCATCGACGCCGGCCGGCGTGACGGGCTTCCCTACGCAGCCGCGCTCGCGGCGGATGCGTGCGCCATCGCACGCGCGGCGCGGGCGGCGGACGGCGGGGATCGGGGTCAGGAGCAGCACGGGAGCACTGGAGTCTCCGCTCCGCACTTCTCCGCTACAGCGGTGCAGGCCCGACGCGTCGTGGTGCGGAAAACCCCCGCACCGGCTCGCGGCCAGGTCCGGATGGCGCACCGGATCCCGCGACGTACCGTCGGCATCGACCACCCTGTTCAAGGGGCCGAGCCATGTCTACCGTCCACCGCGCCGGCTACGACGGCAGCGCCGCCGCGCACAACGCCGTCGCCTTCGCCGCCCGCCTCGCCGGTGCCCTGGGCGCCGAGCTCACCGCGGTCAGCGCCCATCCCGCGCTGCCCCCCGCCCTGGCGCCGGGCGCCTCCGCCATGGCCGACGCCGAGCTCGAGCACGAGCTCAAGGCCGACACGCTCAAGCTCCTGGAGGGCCTGGAGGACGTCCCCGGCATCGCCCACCGCCGCGCCGTCGCCGGCGCGCCCGCCCGCGCGCTCGTCGAGCTCGCCGAGCACGAGGGCGCCTCGCTGATCACCGTCGCCACCACGCACCGCGGCCGCGTGGGCCGCCTCGCGGGCAGCGTGGCGGAGCGCCTGCTGCACGGCGCGCCGTGCGCCGTCCTCGTCGTGCCGCCCGAGGTCTTGGCCGACGCCCCCGTCCGCACCGTCGGCGTGGCCTTCGACGACAGCCCGGAGGCGCACGCCGCGCTCGACGAGGCCGCGACGATCGCGCGCGGGCTCGGCGCCGAGCTGCTGGTGCTGGCGGTCGCCGAGCCGGTCTTCACCGGCACCGCGTGGAACCTGCCCAAGGCCTACGACGCGATGGACCCCGACACGCGCGAGCAGTTCAACGCGCGCATGGCCGAGGCGGCCGCCGAGCACGGCGGCAGGGCGACCACGCTGCGCGGCGAGGCCGGGCCGGCGCTCATCGAGGCGAGCAAGGGGACGGTCGACCTCCTCGTCTGCGGGTCGCGCTCCTACGGGCCGCTGCGCGCGGTCCTCGCCGGGAGCGTCTCGCGCCACCTCGCCGACCACGCCCACTGCCCGGTGCTCGTGATGCCGCGCGGCGCCCACGTCCACGTCGACCAGGCCGCCGCCGCGGCCGCCGCGGAGGCATGATGGCCGTCCCCGTCCTCGCCGCCTACGACGGCCACGTCCACAGCGCGGTCCGGCTCGGCGACCAGCTCGCCCGCCTGCTCGACCTGCCGCTGCACGTCGCCGTCGCCTACCACTACGAGCCGGTGAGCGTCACCGCGCGGCAGATGGCCGGCTCGCTCAACGAGGCGCGCTACCTCGCGGCCGAGCGCGCGCTGGACCGGGTGCTCGAGGCGCTGGGCACCGGCCCCGACGTCCGCCGCTCGACGCTGCCCACCGAGCGCGTGTCCCCCGGCCTGCTCGCGCTGGCCGAGGAGCTCGAGGCGGCGGCGCTGGTCGTCGGGCCCGACGAGCGCGGCAACGTCGCGCACGAGCTCGTGCGCGAGGCGCACTGCCCCGTCGTCGTCGCGCCGGCCGACGAGCTGCTGATCCCCGAGCGGCCCCACGCCGTCGGCGTGGCCTACGACGGCTCGGTCGGCAGCCGCTTCGCGCTGGCGGCGGCGCACCGCGTGGCGATCCGCTCCGGCGCGTGGCTGGAGATCCTCGCGGTGTGCACCGGCGACCGGTCCGCGGACCCGCTGCACGACGAGGCCCGCGCGGCCGCGGCCAAGCTCGAGGGCGTCGAGGTGCGGTGCACCTTCCCACACGGGCGCCCGGCCGAGGAGCTGCGGCACGCGTGCGAGCACCTCGACCTGCTGGCCTGCGGCTCGCACGGCCGCGGCCCGTTGCTGGGCGCCGTGCTCGGCAGCGTCTCGGCGCGGCTCATCGACGACCCGCCGTGCCCCGTGCTGGTCGTGCCGGCCCACGCGCGGCGCGACAGCGCCGCGCCGCTGGGCGTCACCACGGCCCGGCGGACGTAGCCCGCGGCCCCGCGTCCCGGACCGCCCGTGTTGCGGGCGGTCCGGACGCCGCACTACCTTCCGGCGTCCCATGCGGCTCCCCCTCGCTGCCCTCGCCGGCGTGCTCGGCGCCCTCGTCCTGTGCCCGCCGGCCGTCGCGCTGCCGTCGCTCGGGGTCAACGTCGCCGGCATCCCGTCCGACGAGCAGCTGGCCGAGGCCGAGCAGCTCGGCGCCCGCCAGGTGCGGATGTTCCTGCTGTGGCCCGACGCCGAGCCGCGCAAGGGCGCCATCAACGACAACCTGGCCGCGCGCTACGGGGCCATCGTCCGGCGGCTCGCCGCCGCGGGCATCCGGCCGAACCTCGTCGTCACGATGTCGCCCTCGTGGGCGTAGGGGAGCAGCGAGCCGCACGCGCCCCCGCGCGACCCCGCCGACTTCGCCGACTTCCTCGCGCGCTTCGCCGGCCGTCCCGACCTCGCCGGCCACGGCATCGCCTACGAGCTGTGGAACGAGGAGGACGAGGCGGCGTGGTGGTCGCCCAGGCCCGACGCGGCGGCCTACGCGCGGCTCGTCAAGGCCGCGGCGCCCGCGCTGCGCGCCGCCGACCCCAGCGCCAAGGTCGTGCTCGGCCCCACCACGGGCAACAACTACGACTTCATCGACGCCGTGTACAAGGCGGGCGCCAAGGGCAGCTTCGACGCGGTCGCGGTGCACACCGACACGGGCTGCCTCGTCGCCGGGCCGTCGGAGTTCTACCGCGACCAGGGCCGCGTCGGGCGCTTCTCGTTCCTCGGCTACCGCGAGGTCCGCAAGACGATCCTGGCCAACGGCGACGACGTCCCGATCTGGATGACCGAGTTCGGCTGGTCCTCGACCCAGGGCCCCGGCGGCGGCCCGGCGTGCGAGCGCGGCGCGTCGGCCGGCATCAAGCCGTCGGGGGTGACCGCCGAGCAGCAGGCGACCTACCTCACGCAGGCCGCGCACTGCATGGGCGAGGACCCGTACGTCGAGGTCGCCAACTGGTTCACGCTGCGCGACGGCTCCCCCACGCCAGGCCTCGACGAGCTCGAGCACTACGGCCTGCGCTCGACGCGCGGCGCGGCCAAGCCGTCCTGGGACGCGCTGCGCACGCTGCTGACGTCGGGCGACCCGCTGTCGTCCCCGTGCGGGGACTTCGCCGGCCCGTCGATCGTCATCGAGACGCCGAGGATGGGCCAGACCTACACCACCAACCTGCCCATCCGCGCCCGGGCGCGCGACGCGGGCGGCGTCGCGCGCTTCACGTTCCTGGCCGACGGCGACCCGATCCGCAACTTCACCGAGGACCTCGCCAACGACCGCCCGGTGGAGCTCGACTGGCAGGGCGCCAAGGAGCTCTCCACCGGGCTGCACACGATCAAGGTGGTGGCCGTGGACCCGCAGGGCAACCAGCAGGAGGCCGCGGTCCAGGTGCGCAAGGTCGGCCCCGAGGAGCTGCAGGCCGTCGGGCCGGCGAGCTTCGGCAGCGCCACGGGCGCCGGCGCCGGCAGGGGGCTGGCGGTGCGCTGCGCCCGCCGGCGCGTGTGCACGGTCCGCGGCCGCGTGCAGAGCCCGGCGCACACCCCGCTGCCCGGCAGGGTCCAGGTGCGCTGGCAGCGGCTGTCGAAGGTGCGCGGCAGCAAGAGGCCGCGCTGGCGCACGCTGCACAAGCGCACGCGCAGCGCGGGCCGGCCCTTCAGCTTCAGGCAGCGCCTGCGCAGGGCCGGCAAGTGGCGGGTGACGGTCGTCTACCTGCCGCCCCGGCCGCTGCGCCGCGCGCAGGCGCCCTACGCGTACTTCCAGGTGCGCTGAGGCGATGCGCCGGCCGCCGCGCGCGAGCGAGGCGACCGGCGCTGCCCTGGCGCGCTACCCGTGCGCCTGCTGGTTGCCCCGGTCGACCGCCGTCGTGGCGACGTCCAGGACGACGTTGCCGTCCTTGTCCCTGATGACGATGCGGCCGGTGTCCGCCGTGCCCGGCTCACCCGCGTCGGTGAACGTGAACTCCGCGGTGGCGCCGGCGACGCCGTTGTAGCTGCCGGTCGCGGTCCCGACGAACGTGTCGAAGCCGGCGGCCGGCGGCGGCGGCGCGATGGCCGGGTCGTCGAAGCAGTACGCCCGCGTCAGCGCGGTCGCGTGGAAGCGGTTGCCGCCCCAGTTGACCTGCAGCGTGGTCGGGCCGCTGCCGTCGCACTTCAGGTTGCCCAGCCCGTGCGTCACGCGCGAGCCGTCGGCCCGCTTGAGGCTGCCGCCGCCAGTCATCCAGCCCTGGTCGGTGCAGTTGGTGTTCAGGGCCCGGACGCCGTCGACGTCGTAGCCGTCGGCGTCGCTGCGCGGGAAGTTCGCCGGGTTGCTGGCGTCGACGAGCCTCACGTAGCGCGCGATCGTGATCGAGGCGGGCAGGGCGATCTCGGCGTCGCGCGCGACGTCGTCGCCGACCTGCACCCAGCTGACGCCGTCCTTCGACACGTACACGTCGACCTTCTCGATGGCGTACGGCTCCTCGGTGGCCTCGATGATGCCGAGGTCGAGGTCGTTCCCGGTGGCGTTGCAGATGTTGTTGTCGAACCCGAGCGTGATCGAGCCGCCGCACCCGAGGCTGAAGAAGGAGCCGAACACGTTGCCGGTGGGCGTGTTGGGGTCGTTCTCGGCGACGCCGAGCGCGTCGGTGGGGTCGCTGCGCTCGGGCAGGACGGCGTCGCCGCCCTTCGTCAGGCCCTGGCTCACCGCGACGACGGAATCCGCCCAGGGGCCGGGACCGTCGGGTGCCGCCGCCTGCGCACCGGCGCAGGGGACGACGAAGAATGCGGCAGCGATCGCCGCAGCCATGCGTGGCTTCATGTCCTTCACTCCTTTGGGGTGCGCCCGCACGGCGTCGCGCGTGGGCGTCCGTTCCGCTTGCGCGCTGCAGCGGGGGCGCTGTTGACCTTTCGCCCCGAAGCACGACGGTAGCCGCGTCCGGCAACGCTCTGCAACCGTGGCCTGTACGAAGCTCGTCCTCGGTACGCTCCCGCGCCGATGCCCCGCCGCCTCGCCGCTCTGGCCCTCTGCACGTGCCTGCTCGCGCTGCCCGCGTGCGGCGACGACGACGACCAGCCCGCCGCGACGACCGCGGCGAGCGAGCAGCCGGCGGCCACGACCGAGCAGGCCGCCGGGGGCTGCACCGCCGTGGAGCGGCCGGGCCCGAAGGACGCCGAGGTCGCCAAGCCCACGGGCAAGCTGGACCCGGCGAAGGCCTGGACGGCGACCGTCAGGACCAACTGCGGGGACTTCACGATCACGCTCGACGTCAAGCGCGCGCCGAAGACCGCGGCGTCGTTCGCGCACCTGGCGCGCGAGGGCTTCTTCGACGGCCTGAGCTTCCACCGCATCGTGCCCGGCTTCGTCATCCAGGGCGGCGACCCGCGCGGCGACGGCACCGGCGGGCCCGGCTACTCGGTCGAGGAGGCCCCGCCCCAGGACGTGCGCTACACGAAGGGCGTCGTGGCGATGGCCAAGACGGCGCAGGAGCCGGCCGGGACCTCGGGCAGCCAGTTCTACGTGGTCATCGGCGACGACGCCGGCCTGCCGCCCGAGTACGCCCTCGTCGGCGAGGTCACGAAGGGGCTCGACGTCGTCGAGCGCATCGGGGGGCTGCCGCTGCAGAGCGACGACCCGCAGGGCGCGCCGCCCGCCGACCCCGTCGTGATGTCGTCGGTCGACGTCGCCTCGCGGTAGCGCGGCGGGGTGAGGTCGGCTTCCCCGAGCCCACGCAGGCGTCTGGCGGCCTGAGCCGGGCCGTGCGGCAGCTCATCCCCTTGGGGTGATGAGCCGCCGCGCCGGGCCGCGTAGCGTGGCGCCGTGGCATCGCCCGCCGGAGCCCGCCGCCGGATCCGCGACGCCGTCGAGGCCCACCTCGGCTCGCGGGAGGTCGCGCGCGTCATCTACGGCGCGATCATCGGGCTGGCGCTCGTGCTCGCCTTCCAGGGCCACCCGCCGGAGCCCGGGCAGCTCGCGGGCCTGCTGATCGCCAGCGCGCTGGCGGTCGGCCTCGCCGAGCTCTACAGCGAGGTGATCGGCACCGAGACGCGCACGCGGCGGCCGGTCCGCCTCGCCGACCTGCGCGCGATGGCGGCCGAGGCGCTCGTGGTGGTGTTCGGCGCGGCGTTCCCGGCGGTCTTCTTCCTGCTGGCCGCCGCGGGCGTGATGGAGACCCCCACCGCCTTCACGTGGTCGAAGTGGACGGGGCTCGTCCTGATCTGCGGCTACGGGTACCTGGCCGGGCGCCTCAGCGGCTCGGGCCGCGGGCGGGCCCTGCTGCACGCGCTGGCCATCGGCCTGGTCGGGCTCGCGCTCGTGGGGCTCAAGGCGCTCCTGCACTGACCGGCGGGTCGTCGGCCAGCAGGCCGAAGCGCACGCCGTCCTGCCATGCGCCGTGGCGGTCGTAGGCCCGGCGGCGGACGCCCTCGCGGGTGAACCCGGCCGCGGTGAAGGCGCGCAGCGCGGGCTGGTTGAACCCGTACACCTCGGCCTCCAGCCGGTGCAGGCCCTCGTCGCGGAGGTACCGGTCGGCCAGCGCGCGGAGCGTGGCGACGGCCAGGCCGCGGCCGCGGGCGGCGGGGTCGAGCACCAGCGTGCGGATGTCGGCGATGCGGCTGCGCCGGTTGACGACGACGACCCGCACCGCGCCGGCCGGCGCGCCGTCGTCCTCGATGACCAGCAGCCGCTCGCGGTCGCCGCCGGGCAGCGCCTCGAGGTCGGCGGCCGCGTCGGTGGACAGGAACGGCGCCGCCGCGTCGCCGGCGACCAGCCCGCGCAGCCACGGGAGGTCGGCGGCGGTCGCGTCGCGCAGCGTCATGCCGCGTCGAGCTCGGCGACGAGCTCGCGCACGCGGGCGGCGATGTCGTCGCGGATCGCGCGCACCTCCTCGACCGGACGCCCCTTCGGGTCGGTCAGGTCCCAGTCGACGTAGCGCTTGCCCGGGATGTACGGGCAGCTGTCGCCGCAGCCCATCGTCACGACGACGTCGGCCCGCTGCGCGAGCTCGTGCGTGAGGCGCTGGGGGCGGCGGTCGGCCAGGTCGACGCCGAGCTCGCGCATCACGGTCACGACCTCGGGGTGCACGCGGCCGCCCGGCTCGGCGACCGAGCCGGCGGACTCCGACGTGTGCCGCCCCTCGGCGGCGGCGTCGAACAGCGCGCGGCTCATCTGCGAGCGGCCCGCATTGTGGAGGCAGACGAACAGGACGTGCGCCATCAGGACCGCATCGCATCGACGAACATCGATGCAGGACCCTCGCATCGAGGTCCGTCGATGTCAAGCGAGCCTAGAGCCGCCCGCGCTCGACCCGGTCGAAGTCCACGCCGCAGAACCAGGACACCACCTGCTCCAGCCGCGCCGTGCGCGTGCGGCCGCCCGCCCGGTAGCGGACGCTCGCGCGCAGCGTCGTGCTGAAGACGATGGTGCCGGTCGAGCTGAGGTTGCGCAGCTCGCGGCGGTCGAAGCGGACGTTCTGCGTGAACGGCCCCGAGCCGTCGACGCGGCGCCGGGGCAGCGCGCCGCGCGTGTTGGACCACGTCACGCGGGTGATCCGCGGGCGGCCGTCGCTCGGCCCGACGGCGGTGACCCGCGCGTCGACGTCGAAGCGCTTGGCGCACTCGGCGCTCGGCCGCAGCGTGAGCGCCAGCCGGTGCCTGCCGAGCTCCTGCTCCGACGACGTGTCGGTCGCCGTGAGCCGGATGCGCGTGCTGCCGTCCTCGAGCTGCTCGCGCCAGACCACGACGCCCACGCCGTCGCGCGCGGTCGCCACGTGGAGGTCGCTGAGCAGCTGCGCCCGGTAGAGCGTCGTCTTCGGGCCGAAGTCGCCGCCCGGGCGGGCGCGCCGGTACAGCAGGCAGACGTCCCGGCGGTCGTGGGGCGAGGGCCCCTGGCAGCCGTCCTCGTCGGAGAGCATGACGACGTGGCGGCCGCCGCCTGCGTCGTAGAACAGGTCGTCGCCGCCGCGCGCGTTGCAGGCCATGAAGCGCTCGCGCAGCAGCGGCCGCGCGGTGCCCGGGCGCGTCCCGCGCAGCGGCGAGAGCTCGACGCCGTCGACGCAGTCGCGCGTGGTGAGGATGCCGGCGCCGCTGGGCCCCGCCGCGAGCTTGCGCACGAAGCCGGCGCGGATCGGCACCCACGGGCGCGCGACCGCGGCGTTGTCGGCGCCCGCGACCACGCGCAGCGCCGCGCGGGGGACCGAGCGCCCGGCGGCGTCGTCGTCGTAGCCGGCGATGAGGACCTGGCCGTCGGCGAGCGTGGCCACCGACTTGGCGGCGTACGGGATGCGCGGCCGGTCGACCGCCGGATCGCCCGTGAGCGGCTGGGTCTTGCCCGGCGCGTCCTCGCGGAAGAGCGTCGGGCGGTCGAGGCCGATGCCGGCCAGGATGCCGGCCTTGTCGGAAGCGCCGAACCCGAAGCCGAAGAGGATCCACGCGACGCGGCCGTCGCGCGAGAGCGCCGCGTCGTTGACCGCCCCCTGGAAGATCCCCGTGTTGACCCGCGTGAAGTTGTAGGACCAGGTCGCGCCGGCGTCGGCCGAGCTCATGATCAGCGTGCCGCCGCCCAGCTGCCGCGTCCCGTTGTAGGAGACGACGATGTGCAGGCGCCCGTCGCGGTCGCGCAGGATGACCGGCGGCGTCAGCGCATCCACCAGGTAGCGGCGGCGGACGCTGCAGCCGCGCGCGCCGCGCGGGATCTGGCAGTAGGTGACGGCGTCGCCCGTCCGGCCCGGCGCGAGCGAGGCGAAGACCACGTGCGCGGTGCCCGCGTCGTCGACGACCACCGAGGCCGTGGCCTGCGCGTCGGCGCTCGCGTCGCCGCCGCCGGGCACGCTGCGGATGCTGATGCCGGCAAGGTAGGTCGCGGCGTCCGGGTAGGCGTGCGCGCCGCGCACCTCGTAGCGGCCGGGCGCGCCGGGGACCGCCGTGATCATGCCCGCCGACGTCGTGCCGTCGCCCCAGTCGACGTCGGCGGTGAGCTCGTCGGGCCTGCCGAGCGGGTTGGCGTCGGTGATCGTCGCGAGCAGGACGCCGCCCGCCGCGTCGCCGACCGGGAACGTCGTGCCCTCCGCGGTGATCGGCGCGTCCTTGACGGTGAGGTACGCCGTCTGCGACCGGCTCGCGTCGTCGCGATCGGTGACCTTCACGGCGTAGAAGCCGAACTTCGCGTAGGTGTGCGTCGCGGTGACCTCGCGCTTGCCGTCGGCCCGGTCGACCGACGCGGCGTCCTGCAGCGGGGAGCCGTCGCCCCAGTCGATGCGCACCTGGCTCGTGGGCTTGTCGAAGGCCGCCAGCGCCCGCGTGAACGCCTGGCCCTCGACGAGGTCCGGCTCCTGTGCGGCCGCGCCGGGCACCGCGGCGAGGAGGACGAGGACGGCGAGCAGCAGGCGCCTCATCGCCGCGCCGCCTTCACCCGCAGCGTCGCCGACGGGCCGGAGCGGCCGGACGCCAGCTGGCCGGCGACCTTGATGGTGCAGCGGTCGGTGCGGCGCAGGTCGGGCACCGTCACACGGCGCGACCGCCCGGTGAACAGCAGCCGCCGCCCGTCGCTGACCGACACGGTGGTCTTGTAGAGCGCGGCCCGCGCCCCGCCGCGCGCCGGCGCCCACGTGATGCGCAGCCGGCCGCCGGAGCGCCGCGCGCGGATGCTCCGCACCTTGCCGGGCAGCTGCCGCCTGGGCGCCACGTAGGTCGCGACCGTCTCGCTCGCGCGCGGCAGCCCGGACTGCACGACCTGCGCGACGATCCGCCGCCGGCCCGCGCGCCCGTCGCCCGGGCGGAACCGCAGCGTGCCGCTGCCGCCGCGCGCACGGCCGAGCAGCCGCTGGACGCCGCCGCCGACCTCGGCGAAGCGCACGACCTGGCCGGGGATCGTCCGCACCCGGTAGCGCACGGTTCGCGCGCGCCCGCGCCCGCCCACGCGCGCGCGCACGGAGACGGCGGGCAGCGGGTCGGCCTGCTCCACGCGCTCGATCGCCGGCGACCCCTCCTGCGGCGTGAGCGTCACGTCGCCGTCGCCGGGCCGCGCGACCACGACGATCGTCTCGCGCGCGTCGAAGTCCTTGAACACCATGAACCTCCCCTGTCGCACGCCCGGCTCGGGACCGGACGGCGTCTGGACCGTCTCGCCGGCCGCGGCGACCGTCACGAGTGGCGGCCCCGTCGCGCCCGTCAGCCGCACGACCCCGTAGGACGCGCCGGCCGGGAAGCGCACCGCCTGCGGGCCGGCCTGGGCGGCGAACGCGCCGAGCACGCCGAACCCGCGTCGCGTCGCCCGGTACGGGCCGATGTCGCAGGCGGGCGCCATGACGCTGACCGACGACGGCCAGCGGACGCCGAAGCCGATCGCCACGCGCTCGGTGAGGATGCGGACGTAGCCGCAGGCGGCGAAGCCCTCGCTGGAGACGACGGCCTCGGCGCCCGCGCACGCGATCGCGAACACGCACGCCTGGCCCGACCCCTCCGCGTTGAAGGCGCGCGTCCCGTCGACCCACCCCGACAGCCGCGCCTCGGCCGAGGCGATCTTCACGTCGTAGCCGATCTGGCCGGCGAACTCGACCTGGCCGTCGGTGTCGGCGCTGAACCGGTAGCCCGCGAGCGGGATGTTGAACACCTTGAGCCCGTCGCCGCCGGACTGCTCGGCCCCGGGCACGCACGCGGAGACCTGGCAGAACGCGTCGCTGGCGACCTCCAGGCGCGCGAACGGCGAGCCGGGGAAGCTCAGGCGGAAGTTGCCGTCGACGCGCACGGCGGACACGCCGCCGACCTGCGGCCCGGCGGTGAAGCCGACGCCGCCGATGATGGTGAAGGGCTCGACGCCGATGCCGAACGAGATCCGCTGCAGAAACACGCCGGGGCCGACCGAGACGTTGAGGCCGTCGACGCCCGCCACCACCGTCCGCAGCCTGCCGTCCTGCACGGCGACCCCGGCCTGCGCGCCGTACTCGATCGGCACGAGGAAGACGGTCGCCTGCCCCTCCCACAGGCGGTCGGTCGCGCGGTAGGAGATCAGCACGTCCTTGACGCGCAGCGGCCCGATGACGGCCTCGCGCGCGGTGATGCGCAGGCCGTCGGGCCGGAAGCCGTCGCGCATGTCGGCGCGCAGGATTGCCGTGCCGGTCACCCCGCCGAAGATCTTCGGCAGGCTCAGCTGCACCGAGACCTCGACGCCCGCGCGCACCAGCGCGAGGTCGCCGCGGCCGCGCAGCGGGAAGCCGAACACGCTGCCGCGGGCCGACAGCGACAGGTCGGGGATCGCGACGCGGGTCGTCGCCGCCGAGGGCAGGCGCACGTCGAGCGGCAGGTTCTCGAAGATGGTGATCGAGCCCAGCCGCGCCGTGACCTGGCCCGCCGCCTCGCCCGGTCCGTCGACGTAGAGGCGGCGGCGGTCGGGGTCGAGGACGATCGACGAGCGCGCCTCGGGCTGCAGGACCAGCCCGTTGACCATGATGCGGCCCGACGCCTCGAACCGCCCGCCGGACTCGCTGAAGCAGCCCTCGGCCTCGATGATGCCGAAGCGCACGACGCGCCCGCACTCGAACGGCGCGCGCGGCTCGCCGCCGCC
>JACRMD010000221.1 GCA_016215085.1 Solirubrobacterales bacterium
ACGTCGACGCCCTCCAGCGCGGCGTCCAGGCCCGCGCCGGTGACCACGTCGCCCTGGACGACGTGCGCGGTGTGCGGGAGGTCGGCCCTCGCCGGATCGCGGACGAGGCAGCGCACCTCGTGGCCGGCGGCGAGCAGCGCGGGGAGGAGGGCGCCGCCGACGTAGCCGGTGGCGCCGGTGAGGAGGATCGTCTGGGGCACGGTGGTGGTACGGGGAGCTGGCGCGAGGGCGATGACCCCGCGGACCCGAGTGGGACGTACCCCGACGGGCAGGGAACACTCAACATGCCGTTGAAGGACACTTCCGACTCGTGAGCGCGGGCATCGCCATCAAGGACGTCGCCGACCGCACCGGCATCGCGGCGGGCACGATCCGCATGTGGGAGCAGCGGTACGGGTTCCCCTGCCCGGACCGCACCGAGTCCGGCTACCGGCGCTACACCGAGTCCGACGTCGAGGCGCTGCGCCGCGTCATGGCCTACCGGCACCGGGGCCTCTCGATCCCGGCGGCCATCGAG
Organism: Solirubrobacterales bacterium; assembly: GCA_016215085.1. Lineage (GTDB taxonomy): Bacteria > Actinomycetota > Thermoleophilia > Solirubrobacterales > Solirubrobacteraceae > Baekduia. The sequence continues at coordinate 518 of JACRMD010000221.1, forward strand.
CGGGCCCGCGAGACCGGCGGCGAGACCGACCACCCGTCGATCTACGCCGCCGTGGCCGCGGTCGACACCGGCGCCCGCCCCCAGGTGCTGCGCAAGTCGACGCTCGTGGCGCTCTCGCGGGCGATCGAGCACGAGTGCCTCGCGCACGCCGCCGCGCCGGTGCTCTTCGGCGCCTTCCAGCGCGAGCGCTTCTACCGCCAGGTCGAGGCGCGCTACCGCCGCATCGCGATGCACGCCGACGCCGCCGCGGTGTTCGCCGACTTCGGCGAGGTCCGCCACCCGGCCCACGCGCCGGCCGAGATCCCGATCGGGCGCGAGGACGCGCTGGGCAACGAGTGGGCGGTCGTGGTCGACGCGCCCGGCTACGCCGCGTGCCTGCTCGCCTGGGAGCAGCCCGGAGTCACCGAGCCCGGCGGCCCCGACGACGCCGACCGCCGCTTCGAGGCGATCTGGACGGTCGACCCGCAGGCCACGCGCCGCGCCGCGCTGGTCGCCGCGCGGCTGGCCGGCCGCGCCGACCCCGCCTACGGCCGCGAGCTCGAGCGCGTGCTCGCCGACCGGCCGCTCGCGCTCGAGCAGCCCGCGCCGGCGCTGACCGCGCTCACCACCCGGATCGTCGGGTACCTCGAGGCGCGCTAGACGGGCTCGAGGGCGACCTCGCTGCCGGCGGGCAGCTCGCCCGCGCCGCGCGGGACGATCGCCAGGCCGTCGGCGCCGAGCAGGCTCGTCAGCACGTGCGAGCCCTGCGGGCCGGTCGGCCGCACGCGCCCGTCGGGGTCGCGCCGGACGCGCACGCACTCGTCGCGGTCGGGGTGGCGCTCGATCGGCTCCGCCAGCGTGGCGGTCGTGCGCGGGACGGTCGCGTCGGCGCCCTGCAGCGCGGCGAGCGCGGGGCGGGCGAAGAGCAGGAACGTGACGTACGCGCTGACCGGGTTGCCGGGCAGGCCGAGGACGAGCGTCGCGCCGCGGTGGCCCAGCCAGGTCGGCTTGCCCGGTCGCAGGGCCACCCGCCACAGCAGCTCGGTGACGCCGAGCGCGTCGAGCGCCGGCTTGACGTGGTCGTGCGGGCCGACGGACACGCCGCCGCTGAGGACGACGACGTCGGCGGCCTCGAGCGCCTCGGCGATCGCGGCGCGCGTGGCCTCCGCGTCGTCGGCGACGCCCGCGCCCGCATCCACCACGACCGCGCCGTCCCTCCGGGCGAGCCCCCCGAGCGTCAAGGCGTTGGAGTTGTGGATCTCGCCCGGGCCGAGCGGCTCGCCCGGCGGCCGCAGCTCGTCGCCGGTCGTCAGGACGGCCACGCGCGGGCGGCGCGCGCAGCGCACGCTCGCCCGGCCGGCCGCCACCGCCTTCGGTGAAGAA
>JACRMD010000131.1 GCA_016215085.1 Solirubrobacterales bacterium
CAGCGCGGCCAGCAGCACCGCGGCGACGATCAGCGGCTTGAGCGCCAGGTGGGCGGCGACCCGCCACAGCGAGCGGTCGGCCAGCACGGCCCGCGCCCGCTCGAGCGCCGGGCCCGGGGGCGGCTCCTCGGCGGGCGCCACCGGCGGCAGCTGCGCGGCGAGCAGCCGGTTGGCGGCGCGCCGGTCGGCGGAGACGAGCGACCGCGCCGCCGACGCCGCCGTCGTCAGCAGCGGCACGCACACCACCACGAGGCTCAGCAGCGCGCCGAGCGCTAGCGCGCAGAGCACGACGACGCCGGCCAGCGCGAGCGGCACGCTCACCGCCAGGTAGCCCAGCGCGTCGGCCGCGCGCCGGAACCGCTGCTCGAGCTGCAGCGCGCCGGTCACGGCCGCGCCTCCACGAGCACGTCGCCGGAGCTGCTGAGCGCCTGCAGGACGAACGGCGCGTCGGGCGCCTCGGCCAGGCCGCGCACCGCCGCGCCGCCCGAGGCGCTGTCGGCCTCCACCTGGTAGCGGCCCGGGGGCACGACCGCGCGCACGTCGCCCGCGGTCGAGCGCAGCGACATGCGCTGCAGCGAGCAGGTCGTGGCGACCGAGACGTCGCCGCGCTCCGAGCGCGCCTCGAGCGAGAAGCCGCAGTGGTCGGTCATGTCCACGCGGCCGCTGCCGGTCGTCACGCGCGCCGAGCCGCGGTAGCCGCGGAAGGTCACGTCGCCGCTGCTGGTGCGCACGTCGACCGGCACGTTGTCGGGCACCACGAGCCGGTAGCGGACCGAGCACGAGCCCGGCACCGTGTCGGGGCAGCGCGACCGCACGCGGAAGATGCCGCCGCGGACCTCCCGCACGGTCCGCGCGCGGTGCCCGAACGCGTACTCGTTGGTGTGCTCCACCCCGACCGAGGCGCGCTCCCCGCCGCCGACGACGAGCACGTCGGCGCCCGCGACGTCGAACGACACGCCGTTGAGCGAGCCGCGCACCGCGTAGGTCGAGCGCAGCTCGTGGCTCGAGCTCCAGCTGGCGATCGCGAGGGCCAGGCCGAGCCCGCCGAGCAGCGCCACGGAGGCCGCTACGACGCGGCCCCACGGCGTCAGCCGCGATGCACGCGCTGGACCAGGCACTGCGTGAATCTACGGCATCAGGCCGACGTTCCTGACGTCGGCGACGCCGGCGGCCAGCGCGGCCACCACGCGGGCGTCGAACTGCGTGCCGGCGCAGCGCTCGAGCTCGGCGATCGCGTCGGCCACCGGCCGCGCCCGCCGGTAGGGCCGGTCGGAGGTCATCGCGTGGAACGCGTCGCAGGCGCCGATGATCCGCGCGCCCAGCGGGATCGCCTCGCCGCGGAGGCCGTCGGGGTACCCGGCGCCGTCCCAGCGCTCGTGCGAGGCGCGCACGAGCGGGTGGATCTGCGCGAAGAACGGGATCCGCTCGAGCATCTGCGCCCCGACGATGGTGTGGGTCTCCATCACCGCGCGCTCCTCGGCGGTGAGCGGGCCGGGCTTGTTGAGGATCTCGGTCGGGATCGCGATCTTGCCGATGTCGTGCAGCAGCGCGCCGTAGCGCAGGTCGCGCAGCTCCGCGTCGCCGAGCCCGAGCCGCTCGCCGACCCCGGCCGCGAGCTCGCCGACGTCGTGGGCGTGGGTGGCGGTGTAGAGGTCCTTGGCCTCGAGCGCGTCGCAGAGGACGCCGAGCGTGGTGGCGAACGCGCTGTCGAGCTCCTCGAGCAGCGCGCTGCGGTGCAGCGCCTCGGCGACCTGGGCGGCGACGGTCTCCAGCAGCAGCACGTCGTCGGAGCCGAACGCCCCCGTGCGGGCGTCCTCGATCGACAGCACGCCCCAGACCCGCCCGTCGACGCGCAGCGGCACGGCCAGCTGCGCGCGCAGCGGCGGCAGCGGCGCGTCCTGCGGCGGGCCCATGTGGTCGGGGTCCAGCGCCGCGTCGTGGACGAGCGCCGTGGCCCCGCGCGTCGCGACGCGGCCGCACACGCCGGCGCCGAGCGGCTGGCTCCACGCGCGCAGCTCGTGCTCGTCGAGCAGGGCGCCGCCGAGCGCGAGCGCCCGGAGCTCGTC